>CAJAOB010000273.1 GCA_903941205.1 uncultured Burkholderiales bacterium
CGCCCGCTCAAGCCGCACGCGATTGGCAGGCGCTGCCCAAAGCGATGGCGCGCGGCGATGTCAGCGCGCTGGCCGACTGGACGCCGCCGCTGGCGGTCGATGCGCTGCAAAAGCTCTGCCACGACATGTGGGTTGTCAAGGTGGGCGGCCAGCCGCGCTTTTTCGCGCTCGCAGACTTGCCGCTTTTGCCTGGCCGGCCGGACGCTGGCGCCGCGGCGAAAGGGCGGGCAAGCGGGAGTTCAAGTTCCAGTTCTGGCTCCGGTTCCAGTGCAGCCAGTATTTTTGCCCTCGCCACCTGGTCCAAAGAGTTATCGGCCACGGCCAGAACCGCAGAACATCCCTTCAACCCGGGCCTGATGCTCGAAGCGCTGGTCAGCCGCGCCCAGCACGCCCTGAACACCCGATAAAGCGCCAGGCAGGCAACCGCCGAACGCGCACGCACCCTGGCGCCCCTTGAATCTCACCAGGTGCAGTCTCCATTGATGACAGGGTCTTGCTTTTTTTGCGGCCTCTTCCCCCTCCAACCCACACTGTTTAGCCACCTCTTCATGTTCACCGACTCCCACTGCCACCTTAATTTCCCAGAACTCAAGGGTCAACTGCCGCAAATCCGCGAAGCCATGCAAGCCGCCGGGGTTGACCGGGCGATGGTCATTTGCACCACGCTCGAAGAGTTTGACGAGGTACACGCCCTGGCCATGGCGCATGACAATTTTTGGTGCACCGTGGGTGTTCACCCCGACAACGAGGGCGTGAAAGAGCCCGCTCTGGACGACTTGTTGAGCCGGGCCGCCCTGCCCAAAGTGGTGGGTATCGGTGAAACCGGGCTGGACTACTTTCGCCTGGGCGAACGCAGCGTGGCCGACATGGCCTGGCAGCGCGAGCGCTTTCGGGTGCATATCCGCGCGGCCCGGCAAACCGGCAAGCCGCTGATCATTCACACCCGCAATGCCTCCGACGACACGCTGGCGATCTTGAAAGAAGAGGGCGAAGACGCCAGCCCGGGCAGCGCGGGCGGTGTTTTTCACTGCTTTACCGAAAGCCAGTCGGTGGCAAGGGCCGCGCTCGACCTGGGGTTTTACATTTCGTTTTCCGGCATCATCACCTTCAAGACGGCCGGCGATTTGCGCGAAGTGGCCGCTTTTGTGCCACTCGACCGGGTGCTGATCGAAACCGACAGCCCATATCTGGCACCCATGCCGCACCGCGGGAAAACCAACAACCCATCGTATGTGCCCTTCGTCGCCCAGCAAATCGCCCAGCTCAGAGGCCTGCCTGTCGAGGCCGTCGCCGAGGCTACCAGTCAGAACTTTCAGCGCCTTTTCGCTGGCGTGATGGCCTGAACGAACGGTTTGAAAGAACGGATTCGAAGAAGGATTCAAAAGGCCATGAAAAGCTTGATAAATTACTTTAAGTTTGTGCTTTTTAGCCTTGTTTTATATGGAGTTTCAACTTTTGCTGGCTCCTATGACGACTTCTTTCGGGCCATCAAGCGAGACGACGCCAAGGCTGTTCAAGCGCTGATACAGCGCGGTTTTGATCCCAACACGCTGGACCCGGAGGCCCGGCACGGCCTGATGTTGGCGCTGTCCGAGGCGTCCCTGAAGGTGGCTGAGGTCTTGATTGAGGCCAAGGGCACGGACCTCAACTTCCTGAGCCCGCATGGCGAAAGCCCCTTGATGTACGCAGCGCTCAAGGGCCACTTGGCGCTTGCCGCCAAACTGATCGACAAGCAAGCCGACGTCAACAAGACCGGCTGGACGCCGCTGCATTACGCGGCCACCGGCGGGCATGTCGAGTTGATCCGATTGCTGCTCGAACACCACGCCTTTATTGACGCCGAGTCGCCGAACGGCAGTACGCCCCTCATGATGGCGGCGCAATATGGCAGCACCGGCGCGGTGAAAATGCTGCTTGAAGAAGGCGCCGAACCCGAACAAAGAAACCAGCATGGCTTCACGCCCATGGACTTTGCCCGCCGCGGAGGCCGACCCGACGCCCAGTCGCTGATCGAGCAAGCCATCAGCCGCAAGCCTTCGGGTCGCAAGCGCTAGCTTTTGGCGCCAAGTGCCGGTGGCTTTCAACTGGCGCAGTCGCGGCGGCCGGTCGGTTGACTTGGTTGTCGAGATTGAGCCTGACTAAACCATGAATCTTGACCGCCCCCTATCTTTTACGATGTGTATTATGTTAACTTACATCAAGATGAAAGTTCTTGGTCCCGCTCGCGAGTGAGCCGTCATCCTGGCGAACGCGGAATCCAACTTCCGCAACGTTCCAAATTCCGAGGTCGAAGATGGATTCCTGCTTTCGCAGGAATGACGATTCATTTCCGTCGTCCTCGCGAATGCGGGGACCCATGTGCCGGGTTTGTGATCAGTGCCATGGGCGCTCGGGAACGGGGATGGATTCCTGCTTTCGCAGGACTGACGGTGTCGAGCACGAAGGGCGGTGTTGAATGGGAGCGGCGATTCATTTCCGTCGTCCTCGCGAATGCGGGGACCCATGTGCCGGGTTTGTGATCAGTGCCATGGGCGCTCGGGATCGGGGCTGGATTCCTGCTTTCGCAGGTGACAGACGCAAATTGCCTAAAAAAGCAAGCCATCCTAGACTCGCAGCATAGATTAATCTGGCCGTACTTTTTTCTACAAACCCCCAAATGACCGCCTACCCCCACATGCTCGCGCCGATCGACCTCGGCTTCACCACCCTGAAAAACCGCGTGATCATGGGCTCCATGCATGTCGGGCTTGAGGAGGCCAAGGACGGTTTTCAGCGCATGGCTGCCTTTTATGCCGAGCGTGCCCGTGGCGGCGTCGGCCTGATCGTGACTGGCGGCATCGCCCCGAATGACCGCGCCCGTCCCATGCCCGGCGGGGCGCGCATGACGACCCAGGCCGAAGCCGACAAGCACAAGGTGGTGACGAAAGCCGTTCACGAGGCTGGCGGCAAAATCGCCATGCAGATCCTGCACTTTGGACGCTACGCCTACCACCCCGAACTGGTGGCGCCCAGTGCCCTGAAGGCGCCCATCAACATGTTTCGCCCCCATGCGCTGACCACAGAGGAGGTTGAGCAGACCATAGCGGACTACGTCAATGCCGCCGCCCTGGCGCAAGGCGCTGGCTACGACGGCGTGGAGATCATGGGCTCAGAAGGCTACCTGATCAATGAGTTCATTGCCGCCCAAACCAACCAGCGCGACGACGTCTGGGGCGGCAGCTACGAAAACCGCATCGCATTTCCTCTGGAGATCGTGCGCCGCACCCGTGCCCGGGTCGGCCCGAATTTCATCATCATCTTTCGCCTGTCCATGCTGGACCTGGTCGAAGGCGGCTCAACCAAGGAAGAAGTGGTGCAGCTCGCCCAGGCGCTGGAAGCGGCCGGTGTGAGTATCTTGAACACCGGCATCGGCTGGCACGAAGCGCGCATTCCGACCATTGCCACCAAGGTGCCGCGCGCTGCTTTTGCGTGGGTCACGCAGCAGCTCAAGGGCAAGGTCGGCATTCCGCTGGTGGCGACCAACCGCATCAACACGCCCGAAGTGGCCGAGCAGATCCTGGCCGACGGCATGGCCGACATGGTTTCGATGGCCCGCCCTTTTCTGGCGGATGCTGACTTTGTGCGCAAGGCAACCGAAGGCAAGGCCGACGAAATCAACACCTGCATTGGCTGCAACCAGGCCTGCCTGGACCACACCTTTGGCGGCAAACTCACGTCCTGCCTGGTCAATCCGCGTGCCTGCAACGAGACGCTGATGCTTGAGACGCCGGCGCCTTCCAGGGAGCGCATTGCCGTGGTCGGCGCGGGTCCGGCCGGGCTGGCTTTTGCGACCACCGCCGCGCGCCGGGGCTTTGAAGTCACCTTGTTTGACGCGGCCAGCGAAATTGGCGGGCAGTTCAACATTGCCAAGCAGGTGCCCGGCAAAGAAGAGTTTTACGAAACGCTGCGTTATTTTGGCCGGCAGATTGAACTGACGGGCGTGAACCTGCGGCTGAATACCCGCGCCAGCGCGCAAGACCTGGCCGCCGCCGGTTTCAAACAGGTGGTGCTGGCCACCGGCGTGACGCCGCGCACCCCCGAAATCGAAGGCATCGGGCATTCGAAGGTGGTCGGCTATTTGGACGTGCTGCGCGACAAGTGTGCGGTTGGCCAGACCGTGGCGCTGATAGGCGCCGGCGGTATCGGATTTGACACCGCCGAATACCTGTTGCACGCGGGCACCAGCCCTAGCCTGGACAAGGCCAAGTTTTTTGCCGAATGGGGCGTTGACACCAGCTACAGCGCGCGTGGCGGTTTGCAGGCCGCGGTGATTGAAAAAAGCCCGCGCAAGGTCTATCTGCTGCAGCGCAAAAGCGGCAAGGTGGGCGAAGGCCTGGGCAAGACCACGGGCTGGATTCATCGCACCTCGCTGAAAAACCGGCAAGTGGAAATGCTCAACGGCGTGACCTACCGCAAGATAGACGATGCCGGTTTGCACATCACGGTCGACGGCAAAGAGACCTTGATCCCGGCTGACACCGTGGTCTTGTGCGCCGGGCAGGACCCGCAGCGCGAACTCCAAGCCGACTTGCTGGCCGCAGGCTGCACGGTTCACCTGATCGGCGGCGCCGACAAGGCCGCCGAGCTGGACGCCAAGCGCGCGATCAAACAGGGCACCGAGCTGGCCCTGGGCCTGGGGGCTGAGGCCCCTGCCCCGCAGGCTCAGGCTGGGGCCATGCCCGAGGCGGTCGCTGTCAGCTTGCGCAAGTGGCACGCCATGGTGGCCGAGGGCGAATTCGGCGAGCTGGGCCCCTTGCTGCATCCAAAGGCGGTGTTTCACTCGCCGCTGGCAAACACACCCTACCCTGGCGCGCGCACGGTGGAGCTGATCTTGAGCAACGTGATCAAGGTGTTTGAGGATTTTCAATACCACCGGGAAATGATCAGCGCCGACGGCCTGGGCGCGGTGCTGGAGTTCAGCGCCAAGGTCAATGACAAGGCGCTCAAGGGCGCCGACCTGATCACCTTCGACAAGGACGGAAAAATTCTCGCCTTCGAGACGATGGTGCGACCGCTGAGCGGTTTGCAGGCGCTGGGCGAGGAAGTTGACAAGCGGATGGCGATTTACATGGCGGCCATGCAGTCGCCCAAACCGAAGTCTGCCGCCTGATTTTTTCGATCATCGGTGGTGCCGGGCTTCTACGGGCTCCGTAGCCCGTACCACCAGCACCGGCACTGCGGCATGCCGAATGATTTGTTCGGCGTCGCTGCCCAGCAGCACCCGCCCGAGGCCGCGCCGGCCATGCGAGCCGATCACGATCAGGTCCGCCTGGCCGGTTTTCGCGCAGTCATTGACATGCTCATAGACCCGGCCCGGGCCTTCGGTGATCAGCACACACTCCACCTGCAGGCCGGCAGCCAAAACTTTTTCTCCGCACCGCGCCAGCAGCTGCTCGCTGGCGGCGCGCATCAGGGGCACGAGCTGGCTGGCATAAACGGTGGCCGGCTCAAAGCCTGTGACGTAACTGAGCTCGTCCATCACGTGCAGCAAGGTGATGTTGGCGCCGCTGGTGCCAGCCAGCCGGATCGCTTCGTCCAGCGCCTTGTCAGACGTGGGGCTGCCGTCGACGGGAACCAGAAGGTGATGAAAACGCGTCATCGAACGGCCTCTGGCGCCGACAGTTGCAAGCGAAACGAGACGATGTCGCTGGCGTTGCCAGGGCCGACATCAAAGCCCGCGTGACGCGCGAGATCGGCCATGCGGGTGTTTTCAAGCAGGCAGTCACCAAGGACTTCAGCCGTGCCCTTGGCCTTCAGATAGCCCAGCAGCTTGGCCAGCAGCAGCCGTCCCAGGCCCCTGCCCTGCCACTGGCTGGCAACCTGAATGGCGAATTCGGCCCGCAGGTTGTCGGGGTCGCAGACGGCGCGAACTTCGCCCACCATGACGGGCTCGCTGGCTTCAGCGTCGCTCAAGGCGATGAAGGTCATTTCGCGGTCGTAGTCGATCTGGCTGTAGCGCGCCAGCTCCGAATGCGGCACTTCGCGCCTGGCCATGAAAAAGCGAAAGCGCATGTCCCCGGGCGAGGCATTGGCGTAAAAGCGCATCAGGCGCTGGCCGTCTTCCGGCTGGATCGGGCGCAGCAGCAGCGGCTTCGTGCCGAGTTGAATCCGCTCCTCAAGCGCTTGCGGATAGGGCCGGATCGCCAGGTGCGAGCCGCCCTGCGCCGCGCTGGGGCGCACGCGCACCCGGGAATCCACCGCCAGCACGCCCTGCGCGTCGATCAGCAGCGGGTTGATGTCAAGCTCGGCCACCGGCGCTAAGTCGCAAGCCAGCAGCGAGACTTTGAGCAAGGTGTCCAGCAGGGCCTGGTCGTTGGCCGCCGGCTTGCCGCGGTAGCCGGCCAACAGCTTGGTCAGCCCGCTGCGCTGCACCAGGTCCTGGGCCAGGCGGGTGTTGAGCGGCGGCAAGGCCACGGCATGATTGGCGCGCAGTTCGACCGCCGTACCGCCTTCGCCCAAAAGCAGCACCGGCCCAAACAGCGGGTCTGTGCTCAGGCCCACAATCAGCTCGTGCGCGCCGGGTCGCGTGGCCATGGCTTGCACGGTAAAGCCTTGCACCACGGCTTCGGGCTTTGAACGCGCCACATTGGCCAGCATGGCGTAGGCTGCGGCACGCAGTTCGCTGGCCGAGGTCAGGCCCAGCGCCACGCCGCCCACATCCGACTTGTGGATGATTTGCGGCGAAATGATCTTGAGCGCCACCGGGTAGCCGATCTGCTCGGCTGCCAGCGCGGCGGCGTCCACGTCGGCGGTTTTTCGGGTGCTGACCACCGGGATGCCATAGGCCGCCAGCAAGGCTTGCGAGTCGGCATCACCGAGCCATTCGCGCCCCTCTTGCAAGGCTTGTTGCACCAGCGCTTGCGCACTGGCCCGGTTGGGCAGCAAGTCGGGCGTCGCGGCCAGCGTCAGTTGCTGCAAGGCTTGCTGATTGCGCGCGTAATGGACCAGTTGCAGCCAGGCCGCCGTGGCCCGCTCGGGCGTGTTGTAGCTGGCAATGCCGGCCGCCGCAGTCGCCTGGCGTGCCGCCGCCACCACGGCGCCGCCCAGCCAGCAAGCCAGCACCGGCTTGTGCGCGGCCTGCATCATCGGCAGGCAGGCGGCTGCAATCTGGCTGGCGGCAACAATCGCCGTGGGCGCGTGCATGAAGAGCACGCCGTCCACTTCGGGCGCGGCCAGCAGCACTCGCAAGGCCGCCTGGTAGCGGCTCACGGGCGCGTCGCCAATGATGTCCACCGGGTTGCTGTTCGACCAGGTCGCCGGCAGGCGGTCGCTGAGCGCCGCCAATGTCGTGGCGCTGAGCTCGGCCAGGGTGCCGCCGCCCAGCGAAAGCGAATCGGCCGCCAGCACGCCAGCGCCGCCGCCGTTGGTCATCAACACCAAGCGCTCGCCGCGCAAGGGCTGGGTGCCTTTCAGGTGTGAGAGCGTTTCGGCCGCGTCAAACAGAGCTTCGAGCGTGTCAACGCGCAGCATGCCGGCGCGCTGCACGGCTGCGTCAAAAACCACGTCGGAACCGGCCAGGGCGCCGGTGTGGGACGCTGCGGCCTTGGCGCCTGCCGGCGCCCGTCCGGCCTTGACCAGGATCACCGGCTTGTTGCGCGCCGCCGCACGTGCGGCCGACATGAATTTGCGCGCCGTCTTCACCGACTCGGCGTACATGAGGATGGCCCGCGTGTCCGGGTCGCTGCCCAGGTAGTCGAGCATGTCGCCAAAGTCCACGTCAGCGCTGTCGCCCAATGAAACGAAGTGTGAAAACCCGATGCCGCGGCTGTTGGCCCAATCGAGCATGGCGGTGGCCAGCGCGCCGGACTGCGTGACGAAAGCCATCTTGCCCGGCACGGCATTGCCGGGCGCAAAGCTGGCATTGAGCCCGGCCCCGGGCACCAAGGCGCCAATGCAGTTGGGGCCGAGCACGCGCAGCAGGTAAGGCCGCGCCGCGTCCAGCATGGCTTGCTCAAGCGTCAGGCCGCTGCCGTCGGGATGCAGCGCCTTGAGACCGGCACTCAGCACGATGGCTGCGCGCGTGCCCTTGCGCCCGAGCGCGCTGATCAAGCCGGGCACGCTGCCCGCCGGCGTGCAGATGACGGCGAGGTCCGGCGCACTCGGCAAGCTGTCGACATCGGGCCAGGCGGTCTCGCCGTCCACTTTCGCATGCCGGGCATTGACCGGCCACAAGGGCCCCTTGAAACCGCCAAGCTTGAGGTTGCGCAAGACCACCGAGCCCAGACTGCCCTCGCGGTCCGAGGCGCCAATCACGGCGACCGAGGCAGGTTCAAACATGGCTTGCAGGTGTCGAACGGTCATGGTTTAAGGCGGTCTCTTGGGTTTGCTGCGGATGCGCCGCCCAAGGCAGACAAGCCGTAGCTTCAGGCGGCGACCTCATTTTTGGCGAGGGCAGCTAGGCTTACCTTTCCAGCTTAGCGCGAAGACTTGGTTTGCACTTGCGCAAGATCAATATTTCAACGGTCAGGATGAATCGGCCCCGGGCAAGGCCGCTTGACAAACACGCCTGATCTCGGCGCCCGGCAAGGGGGCGATCCGCCGCAGCTTTTGTGAGCGACTGCCGACGGCCGTCACGGCCTGCTCGCTGACACAGCCGGCCTCGATTCGGCTTGATGCTCTGAGCTTCAGGCTGTCGGCAACGGTCAAGGCGCGCGTCGGGCATACGCTGAAAGCGCTCTTTTCGCTCGCATGACACGCCTGAAACTCAAGCAACTTGTATGAGCAGCCTCTTGCCGGGCAGCCTGCGAGCTTGCAAATACTTTTCAACCAGCCATCAGGAGAATTGCCATGAACAACCTTCGCGTTACCGAGCCCACCTTCGGCGACACCATCGAGTCAGCCTTTCGCCGCTTCCTGGCCCCGGCCACTGGACTGGAGACAGAAATTCCCGACCTGCAAATGCGCTTGGACGTTTACGAAAAACCCGACACCTATGAGATCAAGGCAGATCTGCCGGGCGTGAAGAAAGAAGACATCAGCATCCGGATCGACGGCAATATCGTGCAGATCGATGCCGAGATCAAGCGCGACTTTGAGACCCGCGGCGAGGGCAACAAGATCCTGCGCAGCGAGCGTTACTGGGGCAGCATGTCGCGCAGCTTCAGCCTGGCGCAAGACGTTGACGAATCGAGGGCCAAGGCGCGCTATGCCGATGGCGTGCTGACGCTGGAACTGCACAAAAAGCCGTCTGCCACCGCCAAGAAAATAGCTGTGCAATAAAAAACTGGCTGCGAGCTACTGCAAGCTACTGCAAGCTGATCAAGCGGCAAGGTCCGGTCAGGCATGCCCCTTGTTGATCCACATCAAAGTCAACCAAGGGGCTGCGTCGCACACTACCCTCTAGTGCAAACGAATCAACAAGGACGGCGAGCATGTACCAAAGAATTCTGGTTCCGGTGGATGGCAGTGAGACCGCCAACAAGGCCTTGATCGCTGCCTTGCAAATGGCCCGAGACTCGGGCGGCAGGGTGCATCTGGTGCACGTGGTCGAAGGCCTGTCACCCATGGTGGCTGACCCCTACGGTGCCTATTCCGGCGAGGTGATCGAGGTCATGCGGCAAAGCGGCAGCAAGATTCTGGAGGACGCCCTGGTGGTGGCCCAGGCCGCCGGGGTACCCGCGGACACCGAACTGTTCGACAACTTCGGGGACCGGCTGGCCGAGGTGGTGGCGGATGCTGCCACGCGCTTTAAGGCCGACTTGCTGGTGGTCGGCACCCATGGTCGTCGCGGCATGGGGCGTCTGCTCATGGGCAGCGGCGCCGAGCAGATCATCCGGCTCTCGCCCGTGCCAGTGCTGGTGATCCGTGGGAGCGAATCCAAAGAGCCAGCAGTCGAGCGGCCGCGCTGACGCCGTGCGACTTCGGCGGCTGTGCGGGTGAAGCAGCAGATCCTTAAAGCAAGTCTACCCAAGCGAGTCCGCCAAAGCCCCCGATCTTTTTAACTCGAAGGAAAAACAATGAAGGTATTGATTGCAGCCGATGGCAGCGCTTACACAAAGAAAGCACTGGCGTTTCTCGTCACGCACGAAGGCTTCTGCAGCCCGGATGTCGAGCTGATCGTGCTCAACGTTCAGCCGCCCATCCCGCCCCGGGTCAAACGCATGGTCGGTGCGTCAAC
>CAJAOB010000274.1 GCA_903941205.1 uncultured Burkholderiales bacterium
ACCGTTTCGAGTACGTCGATGACGGTGGGCAACATCTTTTTGGTCAGCGTGAAGGTCGAGTCATGCTTGGGGTCGCAGCCGATTTGCAGCACGCGCTTGCCCATCAGCGAGAACGCTGCTGACAAGTTGCTGGACGTGGTGCTTTTGCCGATACCGCCCTTGCCATAAATGGCAAAGACCTTGGCGTTGCCGATCTTGAGGTTCGGGTCGAGCTGGACCTGCAGGCTGCCCTCGCCGTCTTCACGTTTGGCGGGACGCCGGACTTCAGACAAGGGAACACTGGTGACACTCATGCGGGAACTCCTTCAAAAACACCTTCAAGCCGGTCTTCCAGTTCTTCACTGGCCTGCCTGAGCGCTTGCAAAACCTCGGGATTGGGTTGCCAGAACTTGCGTTCTGACGCTTCCAGCAAACGGCTGGCCACGCGCGCCGAAGCGGTCGGGTTGAGTTCGGCCAGCCGCTGGCGCATTTCGGGGTCAAGCATGAAAGCCTGGGTGAGCTGCTCGTAGACCCAGGGCTGCACCTGGCCGGTGGTGGCTGACCAGCCCATGGTGTTGGTCAGGTGCACCTCGATCTGGCGCACGCCTTCGTAACCGTGTTTGAGCATGCCTTCGTACCACTTGGGGTTGAGCATGCGGGTGCGGGTTTCGAGCGCAACTTGCTCGGTCAGCGTGCGCACCGTGCCGCCGCCCTGGCTGCCAGAGGTCTGATCGCCGATGTAAACCGGGGCGACTTCACCCACGTTGCCATCGCGCTCGCCCTTGGCGCGGGCAATGGCCCGGCTGACGCCGCCCAAGGTGTCAAAGTAAGTGTCCACCGTGGTCACGCCCAGTTCAACTGAGTCGAGATTTTGATACGCAAGTTGCACGTCGGCCAGCACGCTGCTGAGCAGTTTGGCGTGCTGAACCGGCTTGCCGGCGCGGCCGTAGGCAAAGCCTTTGCGGCGGCTGTAGGTTTCGGCCAGTTCGTCGGAGTTTTCCCAGCGGCTGTTGTCCACCAGGCTGCCGACATTGGAGCCATAGGCGCCATCGGCATTGCCAAAGACACGCAGCGAGGCGGTTTCGAGGTCGCCGCCGTGCTCGGCCTGATAGGCCAGCGCGTGTTTGCGTATGAAGTTGGACTCCAGCGGCTCGTCGGCGCCGGCAGCCATGAACGCGGCCTCGGCCAATAGCTTGATTTGCAGCGGCAGCAAGTCCCGGAAGATGCCTGAGAGCGAAATGACGACATCGACGCGCGGCCGGCCGAGTTCGGCCAGGCTCATGAGCTCGGCGCCAGCCAGCCGGCCGTAACCGTCAAAACGCGGGCGTGCGCCCATCAGCGCCAGCGCCTGGGCGATCGGGCCGCCTTCGCTCTTGAGGTTGTCGGTGCCCCAAAGCACCATCGCAATCGATTCGGGGAAGACATGGCCTTCGGCCATGTGGCGCTCGATCAGGCGGGCGGCCTGGCGCGCGCCGTCTTTCACCGCATAAGCGCTGGGAATGCGGAAAGGATCAAAGCCATGAACATTGCGGCCCGTTGGCAGGATGCCGGGCGTGCGCAGCAGGTCACCGCCGGGCGCAGGCCGCAGGAAACGACCGTCCAGCGCCCTCAGGATGCCTTCGATCTCGCTGTCTTGCAGCATGGCGGCGTCGGTTTGAGCCAGTTCGGCAAACACGGCCAAGGTGGGCGCGGCGCCCTGCCCTTGGGCCTGCTTCAAAGCGATGGCCAGAGCGGCCTGGGCCGAGGCGCCGTCGACCAGCGCTTGCAGCGATTCGCGCGACAGCTTCTGGCCGTGCCAGGCTTCGGCGCAAGACATCAGCATGTCGACGCGTTCAGGAACGCTGGGCACCTGCCCGACCACATGCAGACCGTAGGGGATCAGGGTGTAAGCGAGTTCCAGCACTTCCTCATTGAGCTTGTTCAGCCGCGTTGGCGCAGCCTCGCCCCAGGCCGGCTCGGCTTCGCACAAGTCCAGCTCAGCCGCCTGCGCTTGCAGCATCAGGGCGAGTTCATCGCGCTCGGCTTGCGCCTCGGGCTCCAGGCCTCGGTAGCGCTCGAGCGTGTCCTTGAGCTCCATCAGACCCTTGTACAAACCGGCCTGGGCCACTGGTGGCGTCAGGTAGCTGATCAAGGTAGCCGCCGACCGGCGCTTGGCCAACGTGCCTTCCGAAGGGTTGTTGGAAGCGTACAAATAGAGATTCGGCAAATCGCCAATCAGGCGGTCAGGCCAGCATTTTTCGGTCAGGCCGTTTTGCTTGCCGGGCATGAACTCGAGCGCGCCGTGCGTGCCAAAGTGCAGCACCGCATGGGCGCCGAAGTCTTCGCGCAGCCAGCGGTAAAAAGCTGAAAAGGCATGGGTGGGCGCAAAGCCTTTTTCAAACAGCAGGCGCATGGGGTCGCCCTCGTGGCCGAAGGCCGGCTGGATGCCCACGAACACATTGCCAAAACGCTCACCCAGCACAAAGATGCGGCTGCCGTCGCTTTGCTGGCGGCCCGGCGCTGGACCCCAGGTGGCCTCGATTTCCTTGAGGTATTTCTCGCGGCGCACATGCTCGTCGGAGGTGACCAGCGCATGCACATTGGCTTGCGCGCCATAGCGCTCGGCATTGCCCGTGATGATCCGCTCGCGCAGGTCGTCAACGCCGGCCGGCATCTCGACCGTGTAACCCTCGCGCTGCAGGGCCTTGAGGGTGTTGAAGAGCGACTCAAACACGCCCAGAAAGGCGGCGGTGCCGGTGTTGCCTGCGTTGGGCGGAAAGTTGAACAGCACCGCGGCGACCTTGCGATCGGCTTTTTCAGAGCGGCGCAGCTCAATCAGGCGCGACACCCGCGCCGAGAGTGCGTCGGCGCGTTCGCTGCAACTGTGCATGTCGTGCGCGCCGGCGACGCTTTCAAAGGTGCAGCCCTTACTGCAACCGGTACAAGCCACGTGCCCAGCGCCGCTGCGCCCACCGTAGACCATGGAGCCGGTGGCGCCGTCAAGTTCGGGAATCGCCACCATCATGGTCGCCTCGACCGGCAGCAGGCCGCGCGCCGAGGCGCCCCAGTTGTCCAGCGACTGAAACTCCACCGGCGTCACTGCCAGGTAGGGCACATCCAACATGGCCAGCACGTCTTCAGCGGCGCGGGCATCGTTGTAGGCCGGCCCGCCAATCAGCGAAAAACCGGTGAGCGACACCAGCGCGTCAATCGCCGGCCGACCGCCCTTGACGAAGAAACTCTCTATCGCCGGGCGGTTGTCCAGACCCGTGGCAAAGGCGGGAATGACCTTCAGGCCGCGCGCTTCGAGCGCCGTGATCACGCCATCGTAATGGCCGGTGTTGCCGGCGAGCAGGTACGAGCGCATCAGCAGCACGCCGACGGTGCCGCGCTGGCCCGTGGTGGCCACCAGCGGCAAATCGGCCGCCGAGTCGGACAGTCGCTTGCTCATGCGGGGGTGGTAGACACCGACTTCCGGGTATTCAACCGGGGCATCGACCTTGATGCCGCGCAGGGCCTTGCGCTGGCCGTCGGCATAACGGTCCACCAGGTAGCGGACCATGTTGGCCATATTGTCTTCGGAGCCCGCCAGCCAGTACTGCATGGTGACGAAATAAGCCCGCACGTCCTGCGCAGTGCCGGGAATGAAGCGCAAAATTTTCGGCAGCTTGCGCAGCATCTTCATCTGCTTGTGGCCGGCGGTGGTTTTCTCTTCGCTTGATTGCGAGGCCATGTCGGCATTGGCCGGCTTGCCGCGCAGGCGCTTTAAAAACTCCATCGGGCCACTGCTCGGGCCCGACATATCAAACTTGCCCATGCGCGTGAGCTTGGTCACTTCGGCGGCCGACATCAGGCAGACCATGGCGTCGCACTGGTCGCGCCGTGCGCGCAGCGCGCCCAGCACCGGCAAAAAGTGATCTTCCATGAACAGCATGGTGGCAATCACGATGTCGCCCCGGGCGATGTCGGCCTTGCAGCGCTCCAGCGCACCGGCGTCTTCATCCCAATCAGCGGCGGCGTGAACGCTGAGCACCAGGCCGGGCATGGCGCGCGCCAGCCGGCGGTTGGCACGTTCGGCAGCGCTGGCGAGGTGGCTGTCCATGGTCACCAGAACCACCCGCATGCCGGCCGCGCCCGCGGCAGCACGGGCGCTGTCAGCGGCTGAAATGAGCTTTGGCATCGTAAAGTGTGTCCACGGTGATGAGAGGCACGCCGCGTTCGCGGGCATAGAGTTCGGTGTTGCGCCTGGCCTTGCCGCGCACAAAAAACGGGATCTTGCGCAGCTCTTTTTCTGCGTCCACGCCCCAGGTGGTTTCAAGCACCGCAGCAACGGGCGGTGCGGCCGAATCGGCCGGATCGCCCTCGGCAGCCACCAACGGTTCGGCTTGCACAAGCCCGGTCACAGCCGGCTCGGCCGCGCCAGATGCAGGCTCCTGCAAGGCTTGCTTCTTGATGCCGCCGCCCAGATGGGACGGTGCGGCGTCTTCATGAAATTCGGCGTCACCGCGGAACATGCCGATCAAGTGCTCTTCCAGGCCCATCATCAGCGGATGAACCCAGGTGTCAAACAGCACGTTGGCACCTTCGAAACCCATTTGCGGCGAGTAACGCGCCGGGAAATCCTGCACATGCACAGGCGCTGAAATGACCGCGCAAGGCACGCCCAGCCGCTTGGCAATATGGCGCTCCATTTGCGAGCCCAGCACCAGCTCGGGCTGTAGCTCGGCAATGCGTTCTTCCACTTCGAGGTAGTCGTCGGTAATCAGCGCCTCGACACCGTAGAGCTTGGCGGCATCGCGTACTTCGCGGGCCAACTCGCGGCTGTAAGTGCCCATGCCAACCACTGTGAAACCGAGTTCCTGTGTGGCAACGCGGGCGGCGGCGACCACATGGGTGGCGTCGCCAAAGACAAAAACGCGCTTGCCGGTCAGGTAGGTCGAGTCCACCGACTTGGCGTACCAGTCGGCGCGCGACTCGGTTTCGGCCAGCAGCGCGCTGCAATCGATGCCGGCGAGCGCGGCCACTTCACGAATGAAGTCGCGGGTGGCGTGCACGCCGATGGGCACGGTGCGGGTGCAGGGCTGCTTGAACTGCCGCGTGAGCCACTGAGCGGCCACCGAGGCGATTTCGGGGTAGAGCAGCACATTGAAGTCAGCTTCATGCAGCCGGGCCAGGTCCGCCGGCGTGGCGCCCAGGGGCGCGACCACGTTGATATCGATCCCCATGCTGCCGAGCAAGCCGGTGATTTCCTTGAGGTCATCACGGTGCCGAAAACCCAGGGCCGTCGGACCCAGGATGTTGCAGCGGGGGCGAACGCCTGCGGCGCGGGCTTCGCGCGGCGTGTTTTGCGCGAGCGGACTGGCCAGGTGACGGACCATCTGGTAGAAAGTTTCCGAGGCGCCCCAGTTTTCCTTGCGCTGGTAAGAAGGCAGTTCCAGCGCCACCACTGGCACCGGCAAGTCCAGCGCCTTGCACAGGCCGCCCGGATCGTCCTGGATCAGCTCGGCGGTGCAAGAAGCGCCGACCATCATGGCTTGCGGCTTGAAGCGCTCGAAGGCGTCGCGCGCAGCGGTCTTGAAGAGTTCGGCCGTATCGCCACCGAGGTCGCGCGCCTGAAAGGTCGTGTAGGTCACAGGCGGGCGCTTGGGCAGGCGCTCGATCATGGTGAACAGCAAATCCGCGTAGGTGTCGCCCTGCGGTGCGTGCAACACGTAATGCACGCCCTCCATCGCAGTGGCGATGCGCATGGCCCCGACGTGCGGCGGTCCTTCGTAAGTCCAGAGGGTGAGCTGCATGTTGCTGATGGTGGGGGTCAGGCGGCCAGGCGCATGCGGCGCACCAGCGGCCGGCTGAACAGTTGGGCCAGATCGCCCGCCTGCTCGTAGCCTTGAATGGGGGTGAAGACCAGCTCGATGGCCCACTTGGTGGTCAAGCCTTCGGCCTCGAGCGGATTGGCCAGGCCCAGACCGCAAACAACGATGTCGGGGCGTTCCGCGCGGCAGCGGTCGAGCTGGTTTTCAACATGCTGGCCTTCAGACAGCATGGTGCCTTCGGGCAGCCACGCCAGCTCTTCGGCCAGATGCTGGCGGTGCAGATAAGGCGTGCCGACTTCGACCAGGCTCATGCCGAGCTCGCGTGACAAAAAGCGCGCCAGCGGTATTTCAAGCTGCGAGTCCGGAAAGAAAAAGATGCGTTTGCCCGCGAGTTGCTGGCGCTGGCGGGCCAGTGCCGCGCCGGCACGCTCGCGGCCAGCGGCCGTGACCGACTCGAACAGCGCGGGCGCCACATCAAAGGCGCCGGCGGCGGCTTGCAGCCAGGCCGTCGTGCCTTCTTCGCCCAGGGGGAACGGAGCGGCCAGGCGCTGCGCGCCGCGGGCCTCGAGCGCACGCGCGGTATCGGCCAGAAAAGGTTGTGCCAGCAAATAGCGGGTGTTGGGACCTACCGTCGGCAAGGCGTTGGCCTGGCGCGGCGGAAAGAAATGAACCGGCCCGATGCCCAGCTGCTTGAAGAGTCGGGCGAACTGGTCTTCGACCACATCAGCCAGGGCGCCCACCACCATGAGGGCAGGCTTGGCATCATCCGCGGCCGCAGGCAAGACCGGCACCAGCGAGGCCAGGCAGGCGTCTTCACCTTGCGTGAACGTGGTTTCGATGCCGCTGCCCGAATAGTTGAGCACGCGCACCGACGGCGTGAATTGGGCGGACAAGCGCGAAGCAGCGCGAGACAAGTCGAGCTTGATGACTTCGGACGGGCAGGAACCCACCAGAAACAGCAGCTTGATCTCGGGCCTGCGGGCCAGCAGGCGGCTGACCACCCGGTCGAGCTCGACATTGGCGTCAGCCAGCCCCGCCAGGTCGCGCTCATCAATGATCGCCGTGGCAAAACGCGGCTCTGCAAAGATCATCACGCCCGCAGCAGACTGGATCAGGTGCGCGCAAGTGCGCGAACCCACCACCAAAAAGAAGGCGTCCTGAATCTTGCGGTGCAGCCAGATGATGCCGGTCAGGCCACAAAAGACCTCCCGCTGGCCGCGTTCCTTGAGCACGGGCGCGTCGGAGCAGCCGCCAGTGGCCACCGCGCGAATCGGAATCACCGGGCTCATGCTGCGAACCCCGCGTGAACCGCCGACTTATCCTGAGCCAGCGCGCCAAGGCGGGCAGCCCGCAGCTTGAGCAAAAACTGCAGCGCATTGATGAGGTACGCAGCGTAAGCCGCCAGCGCCAGCCACATCAGCGACCGGTCGGCCAGCCAGCCGCCAGCCAGAGCGCATAAATAAGCCGTGTGCAATGCCAGCACCAGCATGCTGAAGACGTCTTCCCAGAAGAAAGCCGGGGCAAAGAGGTAGCGCCCGAAAACCACCTTCTCCCAGATGCAGCCGGTGATCATGATGGTGTAAAGCGTGAGGGTTTTAATAACGACGGACAGCGTGGCGGCCTCTTGGCCCTGCCCGGTCAGCAGAAAACGAAGCACCAGCGCCAGGCTGATCAGGAAAACCAGGAACTGGAGCGGAGCCAACACGCCCTGCACCAGCGTCCAGACCGTGCTGTCGCGGCGAATGCGCTCTTGCGCCGAATAAAGCGGCCGATAGGAGCTGGGATGGGAACTGCCGGGTTGCATCTGTGGTGTCTTTGAGGTCGTTACATGAAATTTAGACGCGCTTTTGACTTGTGTCAACTTTTATTGACGTATATATTTACTGACAGTCAGAAGATTGCGAAAAGCCTACTTTGCTCCTCAGTATTTACCCGTACCCACTCCGAAATGCTTTGACGCTGTCTCTACGGAGAAGTACAAGCTGTAACCGAAAGCGAAATATTTGGTCGCGAATGGGGGATAACCGGGGTGTCAGAGACCCAGCGGAAAACACCCGGCTGTTAACAAAATTCACCGCTACCCCAAGACAACCGCGCGCACAGGCACCAAACCGCGCAGCAAAAAAGCGCAGGAGACTAGAGATGGGCTCGTTTTCGAGGTACGAATCGGAACAGCAGGAAGGAACGGGCTACGGGTCGCAAAGTTCCAGTTCGGAATCCTGGCCTGACAGGCGGGGCTACGCGCGAGGCGAGCAAGGCTATCTGAAGCCCGCAATCGATGAGCCGGCAGACCAGACCGGCGTGCGCTCACAACTGCTGGCCAAGGCTGTCGAATACGAAATCATTCCGCGTTTGATGCTGGCCCATCGCTACCCCCATGAATGCGCGGCAGAAATGCCTGTGGTGCAACAGGTTGCCCCTGAAGACGTCCTTGAATTCGCACGCCTGGTCCTGCATGAAGACGATGCCGCTCTTGAGCGAAGCGTGGTGGCCCTTCGAGGCCGCGGCATTCCGGTGCAAGCCATCTTTCTGGACCTGCTTGCGCCCGTCGCACGCCATCTGGGCGAACTCTGGGAACGCGATCTTTGCGACTTCACCGAAGTCACGGTCGGCCTGGGCCGCTTGCAGCAGGTCTTGCGCGACAACAGCGCGGATTTTGCCCAGCCCGCCGCAGTCAACGACGCCCCCCCCGGGCGCCGCATCTTGCTGGTCCCCTGCCCCGGCGAGCAGCACACTTTCGGGCTTTCACTGGTGGCCGAGTTTTTCCATCGCGCGGGCTGGGAGGTCGCCACCAACTTTGGCGCCACCGAAGTCTCGCCGGCGGCGCTGGTCAAGCAGGACTGGTATGACGTCGTCGGATTTTCACTCGGTAGCGAAACCAGCCTGACGCGGCTGAGCGAATGCATGCTGGAGGTGCGCAAAGCCAGTTTGAACCAAGGGGTTCCTATAATCGCCGGCGGTCCGGTGTTTGCCTTGCATCCTGAGTACGCGACCCAAATTTCTGCTGACGCCATCATCACGGACGGTAGCGCAGCACCCGAAATTGCAGACAAGCTGGCTTCCAAAGCCAGTTTGCTCAGACTTAACTAACCATCGGGTATTTCATCTCACATCCTTATTTCCCCCACGAAAGTCCCTTATGCAGCAGGTAACGCAGGCGTACATTGACAGGCATTTTGAAATGCCGGGTCAGTTTCTTGCGGATCTGGACGCAGACGCCGCAGCCGAGTTGATCACCGCGGCGGCTGATGTGGTGCTCATCCTCGACCATGCCGGCGTGATTCGCGACCTCGCTTTTGGCAGCGATGAGCTGCTGGCGCAAGGCTGCCAGGACTGGGTTGGCAAGACCTGGTCGCAAACCGTGACGGTGGAAAGCCAGCCCAAGGTGGAAGCCTTGCTCAAGGAATCCGTCTCAGGCGACGGCGTTCGCTGGCGTCACGTCAACCACCCGGTGGCAGGCAGTTCAGCCGACTTGCCACTTTCCTACTCCGTCGTGCCGGTGCGCCGCAAGGGTCAGCCGGCGTCCAGCGCCGCCACCCACACGCTGGCATTTGGCCGCGATTTGCGCGCCCAGGTGGCGCTGCAGCAAAGACTGGTCACGGCCCAGTTGTCCATGGAGCGCGACTACTGGCGGCTGCGTCAGGTCGAAACCCGCTACCGGCTGCTGTTCCAAATGGCCTCCGAGCCCGTGCTGATACTGAGCGGCTCGATCGACAAAGTCGAAGAAGCCAACCCGGCAGCCTACGAACTCTTTGGTGAAAAAGCGAAAAAGCAAGGCTGGACGCTGGCCGACAGCCTGGACAAAGTCAGTGCTGAAGCGGTGCGCCAAATGCTTGAGCGCCTGCGCGCCAGTGGTAAGGCCGACCCCCTGCAAGTGCAGGTGACTGGCAAGGCCGCCGCGCTGACGCTCACCGCCTCGCAGTTCCGCCAGGAAAACACACTGCATTTCCTGCTGCGTTTTTCCCAGGCAGCCGACCATTACGTCAGCCCCGGCGCCACCAGCGGCAAGGACCAGTTGCTGCAAGTCATGGAAAGCGCGCCCGACGCCTTTGTGGTGACCAACCTTGACGGCCACATTCTGTCCGTGAATCGGGCCTTCCTTGATCTGGGGCAAATTGGCTCCGAAGATCAGGCTCAGGGCAAGGTGCTCGACAAGTGGCTGGGCCGCACCGGGGTGGACTTCCGGGTGCTGCTCTCGAACCTGCGCCAGCACGGTTCGGTCAAACTTTTTGCCACGCAGATGCGCGGCGAGCAGGGCTCGATCAGCGAGGTCGAAATCTCGGCCGTGGCCGTGACTACCGGCGAGCAGCGATGCCTGGGTTTCACCATCCGTGACATGGGCCGCAGGCTCACGAGCGACGGCCGGGGCGCCAAGGAACTCCCGCGCTCGGCCAGCCAGATGACCGAGTTGGTCGGTCGCCTGCCGCTCAAGGACATCGTGCGTGAAACCACCGACCTGATCGAGCAGCTTTGCATTGAAGCCGCCCTCCAGCTGACCGGCGACAACCGGGCATCGGCAGCGGAAATGCTGGGTCTGTCCCGCCAAAGCCTTTACATCAAGTTACGGCGCTTTGGCATTGGCGATGCTTCAGCCGAGGTCGAGCACTGAGAGAGCGTTTATTCGCGGGGCGACATCCCTGAGCCTGCTGAATTTTCAATCACTGAAACCTGGCCCCTTTCGACGGGCCATTTTTTCGCCTGCCGCGAAACCGGTCTGGTGACCCCGTAAATTCGCCGAGTCCAGGCCGAAAAATGCGCCTACACGCCTTCAATATAGTGTCAACATCAATTGACACTCGAATGTGTCCAGTGTAAAACCTATGCATGGCGCGCCCCTCCCTTTCGACGATCACCGAGTTGTTCAAGCCGATCACCTGGTTCCCTCCGATGTGGGCTTTTGCTTGTGGTGTGGTCGCCTCGGGGGTCTCGATGGACGGTCACTGGGGGCTGGCCGTGGTGGGTGTGGCACTGGCCGGCCCGCTGGTTTGCGCCACCAGCCAGGCGGTCAATGACTGGTTTGACCGCCATGTGGACGCCATCAACGAGCCGCAGCGCCCGATTCCCTCCGGGCGCATGCCGGGCCGGTGGGGGCTTTACCTCGCGATCACCTGGACCATTGTTTCATTGCTGGTGGCAACCACCCTCGGACCCTGGGGTTTTGGTGCCGCCGCCATCGGATTGCTGCTGGCCTGGGCTTATAGCGCGCCGCCGCTGCGCCTGAAAGAAAACGGCTGGTGGGGCAACGCCGCCTGCGGCATCAGTTACGAGGGCATTGCGTGGATCACGGGCGCGGCGGTCATGGCTGGCGGCAGCATGCCGAACGGGCAATCGCTCATTCTTGCGGCGCTCTACAGCGCAGCCACCCACGGCATCATGACGCTCAACGATTTCAAGGCCGTCGCAGGCGACCGGCAAATGGGCGTGCGCTCCTTGCCAGTTCAATTGGGCGTAGACAAAGCCGCCCGTGTGGCCTGCTGGTTCATGACCTTGCCGCAATTGGTGGTGATTGCCTTGCTGGTTCATTGGCACAAACCGCTGCATGCCATCGCCGTGGCTGCGCTGGTGCTGCTGCAAGCCTTACTCATGAGACGCTTCATGAAAGACCCGACCGCCCGCGCCCTCTGGTACAGCGGATTCGGCGTGCCGCTGTTTGTGGCCGGCATGATGGTCAGCGCTTTTGCCCTTCGATCCATGGGAGTTGCCTTGACATGACAACAAACCTGCAAAATTTTGGCTGGGGCCGGATTGCCCGCCTGGGTCTGGTGCAGGCCTCACTGGGGGCGATCGTCGTGCTGACCACGTCCACGCTGAACCGTGTCATGGTGGTAGAACTCGCCCTGCCAGCCCTGCTGCCCGGTTTTCTGGTGGCGCTGCATTACCTGGTGCAAATTGCCAGGCCGCGCATGGGCCACGGATCGGACGTCGGCGGCCGGCGCACGCCCTGGATCATTGGCGGTGTGGCGGTGCTCGGCACCGGCGGCATCATCGCGGCGCTGGCCACAGTCTGGATGGCGAGCGACCGGCCGGCCGGCATCGCTCTGGCAGTACTCGGCTTTATGCTGGTGGGCCTGGGTGTGAGCGCCAGCGGCACCTCGCTACTCGTGATGCTGGCCAAGCGCGTGCCCGAGGGCCGGCGCGCAGGCGCCGCCACGCTGGTCTGGATGATGATGATCGCTGGCTTTGCCATCACGGCCGGGCTGGCCGGCCACTGGCTGGACCCGTATTCGCCGCTTCGGCTGGTTGTGGTCACCTGCGTTGTCTCGGCGCTGGCCTTGCTGCTGACCATACTGGCGCTTTTCCGACTCGAAGAACCTGCCGGGAAGACTACCGAAGCCGAGACCCCGACCGCCAAGGCAGAAGCTAAACCGGGTTTTCGGGAGGCGCTGGACCAGGTCTGGCAAGAACCGGCAGCGCGGCGTTTCACCATTTTTGTGTTTGTTTCGATGCTCGCGTACAGCGCGCAAGACCTGATTTTGGAGCCCTTCGCCGGAACGGTTTTCAGCTTGACACCGGGCGGCTCGACCAAGCTGTCGGGCGTGCAGCATGCGGGCGTGCTGCTGGGCATGATGCTGGTGGCGCTGGCGGGCGCGATCGGCGCCCGAAACAGCCAGCACCCTTTTTGGCGGCATGCAGGTTCGCTGCGCGGCTGGACGGTAGGCGGCTGCGTGGCCTCGGCGCTGGCCATGCTGGGCCTGGTCGGAGCCGGTGTGATGGGGTCAGGCTGGCCCTTGAAAGAAACCGTCTTTGCGCTGGGCGTGGCCAACGGCGCTTTTTCCATCGGTGCGATTGGCTCCATGATGCGCATGGCCAACGAGGGCCGGCAATCGCGCGAGGGCGTACGGATGGGCCTGTGGGGCGCGGCCCAGGCGCTGGCCTTTGGCCTAGGAGGCTTGGTCGGCACGGCCGCGAGCGATCTGGCGCGCTGGCTGATTGCCTCGCCCGGTCTGGCCTATGCCAGCGTCTTTGCACTGGAAGCCCTGGCCTTTTTCATCTCGGCTGTCATGGCCTGGAAAATCAGCGCCGTCAAAACCCAGCCCCCCAGCCAGCTCAGCGAGCCGCGCCAGGTGGCCCTGAATTTTTCGAGCCCCAGTGGTGCTTGAATCCACTTGACACCCCGAGAACCCGAAACAGCACGAATCAAAGGACACAGGTGACCCTTATGAACACAGGCGAAATCTTCGACGTGGTGGTGGTTGGCGGTGGACCTTCTGGCGCCACGGCGGCTCACGAACTGGCTTCACAAGGCCACTCGGTGTTGCTGCTGGACCGCGCCGGCCGCGTCAAACCCTGCGGCGGCGCCATTCCGCCGCGCTTGATCAAGGACTTCGGTATCCCTGACAGCCTGCTGGTGGCCAAGGCACGCTGCGCCCGCATGATTGCGCCTTCGCGAAAGCGCGTTGACATACCCATCGATGACGGCTTTGTCGGCATGGTCAACCGCGATGCCTTTGACGAATGGCTGCGCGAACGAGCCGCCGCCAGTGGCGCGGTGCGCCGCATTGGCAGTTTCGTGCGCCTGAGCCGCGACGACGACGGCACCAGCGTCGTCCATTACCTGGCCCGCGAGCGGCATATGCGCGGTGAAGGCACGCCGGCCTGCGTGCGTGCGCGCAGCGTGATCGGCGCGGACGGCGCGCGCTCCGAGGTAGCCCGTCAGGCCGTGCCAGGCGCCGAACGCACACGCTACGTCTTTGCCTACCATGAGATCGTGCGCGCCCCGGTTGTCAAGCCGGCGGGCTATGACGACAGCCGCTGCGATGTGTTTTACGACGGCAGGCTTTCACCCGATTTTTACGGCTGGGTCTTTCCCCATGGCGACACCATGAGCATTGGCACCGGCAGCGCCGACAAGGGCTTTTCCCTGCGCGGCGCGGTCGAGGACCTGCGCAAGACCGCTGGCCTGCACAACACCGAAACCCTGCGCCGGGAAGGCGCGCCGATTCCCATGAAGCCGCTGCCGCGCTGGGACAACGGCCGCGACGTCGTGCTGGCGGGTGATGCCGCCGGCGTCGTCGCCCCGGCATCCGGCGAGGGCATTTACTACGCCATGCTGGGCGGTCAGCTGGCAGCCAGCGCGGTGCACCAGCTGCTCGTGACGGGCGATGCCAGCACACTCAAGATGGCGCGCAAACAGTTCATGAAGAGCCATGGCACCGTGTTCTGGGTGCTTGGCATGATGCAGTCCTTCTGGTATCGCAGCGACAAGCGGCGCGAGCGTTTCGTCAAGATCTGTGAAGATCGGGACGTGCAACAGCTGACTTTCGAGTCCTACATGAACAAAGAACTGGCCCGCAAGAAACCCATGGCCCATGTGCGCATTTTCTTCAAGGACATGGCGCACCTGCTCGGCCTGGCGCGGGTATGAAGGCACTCCCAAACCATCTTCAACCCATCCTGATTGCAGCGCTCGCAGCCCTGGCGGTTGCCACCATGGGCGCCCGGTTAACCGAACTCGGGCCTTGGTATCGAGGCCTGGTACAGCCCAGCTTCAAGCCGCCCGACGCCTGGTTTGGCCCAGCTTGGACACTTATTTTTATCCTCGCGGCCAGCGCAGGCGCGACGGCCTGGAAAAGCGCTCCCGACAGCTCCAGTCGCCGATGGCTGATCGGGCTGTTTGCGCTGAACGCCGGGCTCAACTCGCTCTGGAGCCTGCTGTTCTTCAAGCTGCAACGCCCTGACTGGGCACTGTTTGAAGTGGCCTTCCTGTGGCTGTCGATCGTTGCCCTCGTGGTCTTCACTCAAAGCTACTCTCGCAAAGCGGCTGCCCTGCTCATGCCGTATCTGCTGTGGGTATCCTTTGCCTCGGCGATCAACTACGCCACGGTGCAACTCAACGGCCCCTTCGGCTAGCTTGCCGCGAGGCCTGGCGCCGAACCAACACAGAACTCAAAGACCGAGGTGGAAATTTTGCTGACCGAAACACTGGCCAGGCTGCAAGCCTGGTGGCACGGCGGCCAGTTGGTCGAATTCATCATTGCACTGACGGTGCTTGAAGCCTGCGCGCTGCTGGCCTACCACCGTTTCACCGGAAAGGGGCTTTCGCCGGGACACTACGCACTGAACCTGGCTTCAGGTCTTTGCCTGATGCTGGCAGTGCGAGGCGTCTTGCGCGCCGATGACTGGCGCTTGACGGTCCTGTGCTTGAGCGCCGCAGGGCTCGCACACGGGACCGATTTGTGGCGCCGCTGGCGGAGCCAGCGGCAAGTCGTCAAGCCTTCTTGACGTAGGCGCTGCACCAGCCTGGACCGGCAACCTGCTTGCCTGGGAACAGCGAGCAAGCACCCCATGCGTCTGCTGCCTTGCCTTGGTACAACTGGCAATTGGAGCACTTTTGGGTAGCAGCGTGCTTGGGGTACTTCTTGGCGTCGACTTTGGTGGTGTCAGCCACATAGCCCAGAGCAGCAGCCTGCGGATCCTTGGGATCCACCTTGGCCTGGGCCATAGCCTGGGACGCAATCACGGCGGACGAGCCGACAGCGACGTGCATCATGAATACGCGGCGGTTTGTGTTCTTCATGGGATCTCGTTTCGAGTTAGTTGAGGAACCCGAATTCTAGGTCAATCATCTTTCCCGGACCGCAGATACGCCTGAAAAGCAAACCTGAACCGTCGGGCTCGCAAGGCCCTGCGCGCGGCAGCCCCTGGCGCCGGCGGCTTGCGCTGTGAGCGATATCATGAGCCGACGAAGCCGGCCACTCAGGACATGGCTCCTCCATACAGCCCGCCAGCCGAACTCAAAAAGAAATCCATGCCGCCACTCACCCCAGCCCTTTGCGGCGCCCGCCTGACGATCGCCAGCCCCGCAGGTGACCTGGGGTTTTATGTCGACGGCTCGGGGCCGCCATTGCTGCTTATCCACAGCGTGAACGCCGCGGCCAGCGCCGCAGAAGTCCGGCCCTTGCACGAGCACTACCGCAGCAGCCGGACGGTTTTTTCCATAGACCTGCCCGGCTTTGGCTTTTCAGAGCGCAGCGACCGTGCTTACACGCCGCAACTCATGACGCAGGCCTTGCACGCCATGACCGACGAAATCGCGCGCCGCTGCGGCCCGCAGCCGGTGGACGCGATCGCTTTGTCCCTGTCTTGCGAATTTCTGGCGCGCGCCGCCAGCGAGCGGCCGGACCACTACCGCAGCCTGGCCTTCGTCAGCCCGACCGGCTTTGGCGGCGGTCAGCGCCGGCGCGGCCCGCCGGGAAGCACATTGCACATGCCCTGGCTGCTGGCCGCGCTGCGCGGTCCTGGCTGGGGTGGGGCCGTGTTCAGGGCGCTCACGCGGCCTGCAGTGATCCGATTTTTCTTGCGAAAAACCTGGGGCTCGCGCCAGATTGATGAGGCGCTGTGGCAGTACGACATCCTGAGCGCGCAACAGGCAGGCGCTGAGTTTGCGCCGCTGCATTTCATTTCAGGCGGCCTGTTCAGCGCCGACATTCACACGGTTTACGAACAGCTGAGGCTGCCGGTGTGGATGTCGCACGGCACCCGCGGCGACTTCACCGATTACCGCGGCAAGGCTTTGATGGCGGGTCGGCAAAACTGGCGCTTCAGTGTGTTCCCGACGGGCGCCTTGCCGCATTTTGAAATGCCAGCTGCATTTTTTGCGGCAGCCGGGCTTTAGAAGCCTGACGCCGCGCAAACCAGGGCCTCTGGCGGTTCAACGCGGCTTGTAAGCCGTGACGTCAATTTCAACCTTCGCATCGATCATCAGGCGCGCTTCGACGGTGGAACGCGCCGGGCGGTGCTCGCCAAAGCATTCCATGTACACCCGGTTGAAGCTGCCAAAGTCGCGCGCATCGTCAAGCCAGACACCGACCTTGCAGACATCGTTCAGAGTGCAACCGGCGAGCGCCAGCGCCTGCTGGATGCGCACAAACACCTGGCGTGTCTGGGCCTCGATGCCGCCACTGACCACTTCGCCCTGATCGTTGGTCGGCACTTGGCCGGACACAAAAACAAAGTCGCCGGCCCGTGTAGCCGGAGAAAGCGGACGGGCCAGACGGTCCGAGGCGATGGGCGATGCGCCCAGCATTTCAACAGGCATCACAGTCTCCGAAATAATTTTTTTGGGAAAAAAGCAAAAAGCAGAACGCCGGGGCTGTAGCGCAAAGCGGAAGGCTAAAACCACCCGGGCCAGTCATTATTCAACATTTGTTTACAGGAAAACCCTCTTTATGGGCTAACTAAACTTGAATTAGCATCCGAAATGTAAATAACTTACATTTCCGATCACCCTTTAACCTTCCTTTAGGAGATTTCCATGCTGCGTATGCCCCGCCGACACCTGTTGTCACTGCTTTTAGCCGCATTGCCGCTGGCCACGCTGGCCGCGCCTCCAAAGGGCGGCGCCGCCAACCTGGCGATGATCGGCGAGCCACAAAGTCTGGACCCGATGGCCTCAACGGCCGATCTGGTGGGCACCATCATGCAGCACGTCTACGAGACGCTCTACACCTTTGACGGCAAGTGGAATGCCGTTCCCATGCTGGCTGACGGCATGCCCAGAGTGTCGGCCGATGGCCTGACTTACAGCATCAACATCCGCAAAGGCGTCAAGCTGCACAGCGGCCGCGAGCTGGACGCCCAGGACGTGGTGGCCTCGCTCAGGCGCTGGATGGAAATGGCGCCGCGTGGCAAATCGATCGGCAAGGACACTGTGAGCCTGGAAGCCAAGGGCAGCAACACGATCGAGTGGAAGTTCAAAGTGCCCAGCGCCTCCCTGCTGGCGCAACTGGCGCTGCCTTCGGGCATGGCCGTCATCATGGCCAAGGAAAGCATCGCCACCCCGCTGACCACTTTTGTGGGCACCGGCCCCTACAAGTTCAAGGAGCGCCGCCCCGACCAGTACGTGATCTTGTCGCGCCATGACACTTACAGCGCACGCACCGAAGCGGCCAACGGCTACGCCGGCAAACGCGAAGCCCTGCTCGACGAGTTGCGCTTCACCCCCGTGCCCAATGCCAACACGCGCGTCGAAGGCGCGTTGGCCGGCCAGTTCCACTTTGCCGACCAGTTGCCGGCAGAAGCCCTGTCGCGCGTCGAAAAAGGCGGCGCCGGCGTGGTGCCCATCCTCACACCGTCTTACGGCTTTCCGTACCTGGTGCTCAACACCAAAGAAGGCGTGATGGCCAACCAGGGCGTGCGCCAGGCGATTCAAATTGCCATTGGCGAAGGCGAGATGCTGACCGCCGCTTACGGCGACAAGCGCTTCTTTACGGTGGAAGGCAATCACTTCCCGCAAGGCACGCCGTTTTACTCCACCGCCGGCACCGACCAGTACAACAAGCAAGACGCCAAGCGCGCCAAAGAAATGGCTGAAAAAGCCGGCTACAAGGGCGAGACCATCCGTCTGCTGACCAGCCGTAATTTTGAGTTCCATCACACCATGGTGCAAGTCATGGCCGAGCAACTGCGCGCCGCCGGATTCAAGCCCGAGATGCAAGTGGTGGACTGGGCCACGCTGGTGCAGCGCCGCGGCGACTCCAAGGTCTGGGACATTTACATGACCCACTCCGGCCAGTTCCCCGAGCCCATGCTCTCGCCACCGCAATTGGGTGACGGCGCACCGGGCTGGTGGGACACACCCGCCAAGGCCAAGGCCCTGGGCGAATTCAACCGCCAGACCGACCCGGCCAAACGCGCGCAGCTCTGGAGCGCGGTGCAGCAAACCGTTTACACCGAAGTGCCTTACATCAACGTCGGCAAGTTCAGCAGCCTGTCGGCGCGCTCGTCCAAGCTCGAAGGCTACACACCTTCGACCTGGCCGTTCTTCTGGAACACCGGTCTGGCCAAGTAAACCCGCGGGGCTGATCGATGTCCCGAATGTCCTGGGGAACCCTGGGACGCACCTTGCTGGGCCGCTTGGGCGGCATGCTGGCGGTGCTGTCCCTTGTCTCCGTGATGGTGTTTCTGCTCACGCGCCTGGCCGCCGGTGACCCGATGGCCATGCTGCTGGGCGACCAGGCCTCGCTGGCAGACATTGCCCAGGCCCGCCAGCGCTACGGGCTCGATCAGCCGCTGCTCGCGCAGTTCGTGCTGTGGCTGGGCGAGGTGCTCAAGGGCAATCTGGGGCAATCGATATTTTTGCAAATGCCTGTTGCGCAGGTGTTGCTGGACCGGGCAGAACCAACCGCCTGGCTGGCGATTTTTTCGGTCAGCCTGGCGATGCTGATCGGCGTGCCCTGCGGCATCGCCTCGGCTGTCTGGCGTGGCCGCTGGGTTGACCAGTGCGTCAGCACGCTGGCCATGCTGGGGGCCAGCATGCCGAGCTTCTGGATGGGCTTGCTGGTGATTCAGTTGCTGGCCGTGGGTGCCGGCTGGTTTCCGGTCTCAGGCTATGGCGAGCCGGGTGCCGGATGGCTGACGCGCCTGCATCATTTGCTGCTGCCCGCACTGGTGCTGGGCACGCTCAACTCGGCCTTGATCATCCGCTTCACACGCGCTTCAATGCTGGACATTCTGGGCGAAGACTACATCCGCACCGCACGTTCCAAAGGTCTGACAGAAAGCAGCGTGGTGCTCAAGCATGCGCTGCGCAATGCGTTGGTGCCCATCCTGACGGTGCTGGGTCTGACGCTGGCGTTGATGATTGGCGGCGCGGTGGTCACCGAGACCGTGTTCAACCTCCCCGGCCTGGGTAATCTGGTGGTGCGTGCCGTGCTGCGGCGCGACTACCCGGTGATTCAGGGTGCCTTGCTGGTGATCGCCGGTGTCTACGTCATCATCAATTTCATCATTGACGTGCTCTATGTTTTTGTCGACCCGCGGGTGCGTCATGGCTGAATGGCGCTTGCTTTTGAAAACCCTGTTTGCCCGCCGCGTGGTGCTGATCGCGCTGGTGCTGCTGGCGCTGATGCT
>CAJAOB010000275.1 GCA_903941205.1 uncultured Burkholderiales bacterium
TCGGTGGCGCTGGCAGTAGCTGCGAGCAGCCCAGCCCAGCGGGCCTTCGGTGGCAATGTGTATCGCATCGGGCGAAAACGCATCGAGCTGCTGGCTTAACAATTGCCGCGGCCGCAGCGCCAGATCAATGCCCGCATAGCCCGGACAGGGGCGGGTCTTGAACTGACCGGGATGAACGACCAGCACCTCATGCTGGCGGCCCTCGAGGTCGCGCACCAGTTCGAGCAAGGTCGTGACCACGCCGTTGACCTGCGGCAGCCAGGCGTCGGTAATCAAGGCAATTTTCATGAGGTCACGCGTTCCAGGCTTGCGGGCGCCGAGGCTTTTTGTGCTTCATGCGAGGGCGCCCAATGCAGGATTTCAAGGCGCCCGTCGCAGTGCTCCACCAGGGCGGTCCGGCTCTCCACCCAGTCGCCGTCATTGCAATAAAGCACGCCGTTGATGACGCGCATCTCGGCACGGTGAATGTGACCGCACAAGACGCCGTCATGCCCACGGCGCCTGGCTTCGTTGGCAACGGCCACCTCGAAGTCGGTCACGTAGTTGAGCGCCTTTTTGACCTTTTGCTTGAGGTACGCCGACAAGGACCAATACGGCAAGCCCATGCGGGCGCGCAGGGAATTGAGGTGCCGGTTCAGCCGCAGCGTGAATTCATAGAGGTTGTCGCCCAGATAAGCCAGCCACTTGGCGCACTGCACCACCGCATCAAAGTGGTCGCCGTGAATGATCCACAGGCTGCGTCCGTCGGCCGTGACATGAACAGCCTCCTTGACCACCTCGACGCCGCCGAAATGGTGGCCAATGAACTCACGCGCAAATTCGTCATGGTTGCCGGGAACGTAAATCACGCGGCAGCCTTTGCGCACCCGTCGCAATAGTTTCTGGACCACGTCGTTGTGCGATTGCGGCCAGTACCATTTGCGCCGCAATTGCCAGCCATCGACGATGTCACCCACCAGGTAGAGAGAGTCACTCGGGTGGGTACGCAAAAAGTCCATCAATGCATGCGCCTGACAGCCGGGCGTGCCCAGGTGCAAGTCAGAAATGAAGATGGTGCGAAAGCGTTGTCCGGTTTCTTCATCGTCAAATGCGGGCACGTCCGGCGGACCGACAACGCCCATTGCATCAAACAGCGTTCGCATCAGCAATTCCAAAATGTGTCATGGCTGGGTCTTTCGTTCAGCGGTCATTTCTGGCAGCGACCGCACGCGCCAGATGAAATTTTTCACCTGACAAGGCTAAAGGGCAGGTGTGTCAGCTTGAATGCGGTTTGATGGCAGTCTGGTGACGGCCTCCGGTCGAAGACTGCGGTGCTTGCGGGTGAGCGCTGATCATTGCGCGCAGACCATCAGCCGGCCATCAAGGCGCGGACATTCCCGCGAGGGCCCTGGCGAGCGCCTTGAGGGCAGACCTTGGCCGATGTACTTCGCTTGAGGTCTGGCGAAAAGGCCGGCGACTGAAATGTTCAGGCAAGCGGCGTTTTGCGATGCGTTGGTCTCTTCAACAGGCACGCGCAAGCCGCACGTGCGATGAACCGACTTTGGAAGGAACTCGCCCGTGGCCGCACCGGAGATGACCTGCGGCGGTCGGGTAACAGCGCCTGCCGCGTTTATTTACCCGATCAGCGCAGCACGCGAGCATCGTCAAAGACGCTGGCTCATGCCCTGGGTTCAATGCGCTCGCCGTTGGCGTACTTACCGTGAGACCGGAACCAGTCTTCAGCGGACAGCGCATTCGGCAAGACCTTCTTGAATTGTTGCGGTGTGCCGCGCGGGCCTTTTTGCACTTCGTAATACAAGAACATGTGGTGCAAATCCTTGAGCAGCAACCGGCGCAGAAAGATGGGCATCGCCAGTTTGGCTTTGACCGGCACGCCGCTGACCTTTGACAAGGCAGCCGCCACTTGGTGCAAGTCACCCTGCCAGCCAATCACGTCCAGCGTCTTGCCCATCCATTGTTCGGGGTTCTTCAGCTGGATCGCCGCCGCGCGTCCGATGTCGTAGGTCGCGCAGTATTTACAGTCTTGCATAGACAAGAACTTCACCACGCCCTTTTTCAGGGGGTTCCAGTTTGCGGGATCGTCCAGATTCTCAAAGAAGGCGCAAGGCCGCAATATCGAGTGGGGAACGCCGGACTCACGCAGGTATTTCTCCAGCGCCAGTTTGGCCTTGAGGTGCGTGACATGCTCATCAAAAAACTCGGCATCGGCAACGCTCATGAAAACCAGATGATCGACGCCCGCTGCTTTGGCTGCGTCAATGGCGTCCCGGCCTTGCTGAAACTCGAGGTCCGCACTTTTCTTGGCGGCGCCAAAGAAGTCCGTGATGACGAAGACTTTGCGGGCGCCACTTTCCGCAAAAGCGCGGTCCAGATCGGCTCTGAGCGTGTAATTGCAGACCACCGGCGTCACCCCCTGGCTGGCCAAGGCGCTGTTGGCCGAGCGCGTGGTGCCGTACACCGCGAAGCCTGCTTCGAGCAGCGCCCGGCAGACATTGCGGCCGACCTTGCCGGTGGCGTTGAGGAGCAGGACTTTGTCAGTGGATTCGGGGGCGATGGCGGGCGGGGTTGCAGGCAATGGCTGGTTCATGTCGGCTTTTCTTCAAGGTTTGGGTTTGTCATTCTCGAGCTGCGCCAATTTGAAATAAAGCCTTTGAAATGGAATAGATTGCTGCACCAGCGGCACAATCTTTGCCATGGAAGTTTTCCGCAACATGCATCTCTTCGTCGAAGTCGCCAAGGCGAGCAGCTTTCGGCGCGCTGCCGAGGCGCTCGGTTTGCCCAACTCCACGGTGTCGCGCCGCATCGCAGAACTTGAGCGCGATGTGGGCTTGCGCCTTTTTAACCGCAGCACGCGCCGGGTCGAGCTGACCGAAGGCGGGCGCCTGTATTTCGACAATTGCAAGCGCATCATCCAGGAGGCTGAACTGGCCCGCCAGGAATTGACGGACTTGCAGAGCCGGCCCAGTGGCGTGATTCGCGCGTCGATGCCGGTGGACTTCAGCGTGATCTACCTCAGTCCCTTGCTGGCTGATTTTTCGCGCCGCTATCCCGGCATACGCTTTGACCTGGACCTCACGCCCAATCAGGCCGACCTCATGGCCGACCCGGTGGATGTGGTCATCCGCATGGGCCCCCCGAAGGACCAGAGCCTGATCGCCCGCCAGATTGCGAGGATTGAGACCGTGCTGGTGGCTTCACCGGACTATCTGCGGCAGCGCGAACTGCCAACAAAGCCGCAAGACCTGCTGGCCCACGACTGCCTGCGCATGAAAGACGCGCCCTGGAGTTTGATTCACCGTGATGGCCGGCCCGAGACCGTCGAGGTGAGCGGCCCGTTCATTGCCAACAACCGGGGGCTGCTGCAGCAACTGGCCCTGGCCGGGCAGGGCATTGTTCAATCGTCAAAGTCCTGGGTCCAGACCGACCTGGACGGCGGACGGCTGGTGCATGTCTTGCACGACTGGGCGCCCCCGGCCATTGAGGCATTTGCCCTGACCACCACGAGACTGTTGCCCGCAAAGGTCCGCGTGTTTCTTGATTTTCTGGTGGAGAACATGGCGCAGGATCTGCACCAGTCTTCAAAAGTGGGCCGCTAAGTTTTACGGCCCGATACGGGCGGTAGAACAAATCTGATTCGCACCAAGTCCTCCAAACGTAGACGCAGACCCATGGATTGAATTGACCGCGCAGCGCTCATGAAGCGCTGGTCGTCTGAAAAGTCTTGAAGGCGTTGACGGTCATGACGGCTTTCATGGCTTGTGAGTTTGCGGTGACTGAGCGCGGGCGCATAACTTGGTAGCCTGCATCAGGGCCCCTGCTTTTCAAAGGTGGCAACAAGGTCGGCGTTGCGCAGTGGCCATGCCTCCATTGCCTGGTGGTTGACTACCGGTATCTCTTTCAGGAAAGCCAGCGCCAATTGCCGAGTGGCGATTTTCACCTTGGGGTTCAGGGTCAGGCCACCGGTGCCCCTGCGATCGGTGAAGATGCTGTGTGATCCGCCCTTGAAGACCGCGAGCACTTTGGGCGCTGCGCGCTCTCTGCCCATCGCTTTGAAGATATCCATCCGATCCTGTAGCCCGGACACATAGCCCGGGATCTGAATCACATCCTCTGTGGCGGTAATGTGAAGCGTGGGAATGTCAATGTGAGAGAGAATTTTGTCCGGGCTTCCCATGCCGTAGAAAGGGGGCGCTGAGATCAGGATCGCAGCGCTGATACGGGGATCACGCAGCGACAACTTTCGCCCTGGCAGCTCAAGCTGTGCGCCCGCGATCAGCATCGCGGTGTTGGCCCCGTAAGAGTGCCCGGCGGCGGCGATTCGCCGGGTGTCAAACAGTGAGCCCTCTTGGGTGGCCAGCAACTTGTCCAGCGCGTAGCGCAGGTCCTGCACCCGATGGAGCGCCTCCGAATCTTGCGCAGCAGCGCCCAAGCGGGCCGTCAAGGCAAACGGGTTACCCAACCAGAGCTGGCGGTCGCTGCCAACATGCTGCGCATGCAGGCTGGCGAACCCGTGGGCAGCCAGGTATCGCCCGAGGTAGCTGTAGCCGTCCCGGGAGCCGCCGATACCGTGTGAGTAAACGACCAGGGGTACTGAGCCGACCGTGGCCTCGGAGGCTGGCAGATACAGTTTTACTGGCACCGGCCGCTGCCGCTGGCTGTCGAACCAGTCGAAGCTTTTTTCAGTGAATCGTGAACGATCCACTTCGAGCGCCTCGGGAGCGGGCGATACCGAGGATGCACCTTGCTGCCCGGGCTCGTCGGCCCGGGCACCAGCAAGGCAGGCAGCACAAACCATCAGCCCAAGCGCCAGCCACCTCAGGTGGCGATTTAGGGGGGGACTGGAGGCATAAACAATTTTCATAGGTACCGGGTGAATAAATTGGCACTCTCACCTCAGCGGTCAACAAGTCACGGCTTGCTTCAAAAGTAGATGGAGTTTTCGCTGTAACTTCTGAGGCGTTTATCGATTTGGCAAATCAGACGGGTCAAACCGAAATCGGTGCGCCTGATCAAATCAGCGCCAGCGTCGAAACTTTTACACAAAAGCTATGACACGTCCGTCCCTGAATGCTTGAAGCACGCACGGCACAACGGCCAAGTCAAGGCCATGACTACAAGGCCACTCACCGCACAGGCCAGGGCGGCCGTTGGGGCCCCGATGTGCACGGCCAGCCAGCCAATCGCCAGAAACCCCAGCGGCGCGACGCCGATACACATTGTCATCAGGCCCATCGCGTCCAAACGTTGATCTGCCTGAACACTGATGTATACCAGCGTTGGTTGCATCACCGAAAACCCAGCCTGAGCTACGCCGATGACGAATAAAATTACGCTGGTCAGCAGCACGTGATGGCTCCAGGCGAAAGCCACCTGCAGCAAAAGAAATAGCAGCACTGCCCCAAGGTAAACCGGCCCATGGCGCAGGTGCCTTGCGAGATAGCTCAGCGTCAGTGCACCCAAGAGCGAGCCGATACCGTCCAGACTGGCCAGCAAGCCAATATCTTGCGTGTCTAGTTGAAGCTGGTCGCGGCCGATCACAGGAATCATGCTGAGCACCGGCCAGGCGAACAGGTTGAAAAGTATCGTGATCCACAGGATGGACTGAAGGGGCCGGGATTCGCGCGCTGCGTGCACGCCGCGCTGCAAAAGTTTGCGGACCGTGAGCTTGGTGGCTGCAGCATGCGCTGGCGGCGAGTCGGTCAGACCGCTGAGCGCCATCAGCACTGGCAGGTAAAGCAGCGTCGCACATAACAACACGGCCTGAAGGCCACCTTGCGCCAGCAGAAGACCACCCAGTACCGGCCCGATCAAGCGGCATGCGTTTGAGGCTACGGCATCCAGGGACATAGCCTGCACCATGCGTCCCGGCCCTGCAAGATCACCCATCAGAGCACGACGCAGGGGCATATCGCCCGCCCAGACGATGCCGTTGATGAAGCTGGCTACGGCCAAATGCCAGACCTCGATGGCGCCCAATGCGGACACGCTTAGTAAAAGAAAACAGGTCGCGAAAAGCCCGGTATGCGTCAAGATCAACAGCCGGCGGCGCGACATGTACGAGGCCAGTGCGCCAAGCGCCAAGCCAAACAGCGACAGCGGCAGCAGGCGAAGCATCATCAGACTGGCTACCCACAGCGCAGATTTGGTTTGATCGTAGGTAAACACCGCAAACGCCAGGATCTCGAGCCAACGGATCAAGGACATCAACATGCCGACGGCCCATAGGCGCAAAAGTTGCTGGTCGCGGTGGATCGGCGGTGGGTCGGTTGGAGGGGGTATTGAGTGTGTCAGGAAAGACAATGGGTAATGTCTGGAACCGGTTCGTGGGCTTAGCGTAGCGAGATTATCGACCTGTTTCCCGGACAGACCCAAAAATCAGATGCTGCTGATTTCTGAGCAGTACTCTCGAGAAAATTCGACAAATTTCTGCGTGACAGCTGGCATACTGTGTTTCCGAGCAGCCGTACATAAGACCTAAGCACGCTCCAGTCCAGTTAGAGGCACATACACAACATCCTTGAAAGCCAACCGTGTGGTTGACATAGGTACGATAGCGATACCAAACTCAGCAGCGACAAGACCAATCAGAGCATGCATTGGCGCGATCTCTTGCGCAACTCGGGGCATAAATCCAGCACCCTGAAAAAGCGCTAGGACCTCGGCATAAAAGCCACTGCCTTCTTGTTGGAACATAACAAAATTGCAGTCTTTGAGCATTGAGAGACGCAGGGGCGACTTAAGATTCTTCGCTAACCGCCGAGGTATTGCGGCAACGAAGCCATCTCGGTGAACTTTTTCAAGCAGAAGTCCCGTCATGGTCGGCGCCAATCTTGTAAAGCCTACGTCCATTCGCCCATCGGCAGTTTGCTCCATCTGCTGATCAGGTGACAGGTTGGGTATTCCGGAGCA
>CAJAOB010000276.1 GCA_903941205.1 uncultured Burkholderiales bacterium
CCATGTTGGGCTTGATGGTGCCGGCGCTGATGCGGCCCACGCCAATGCGACCCACAAAGGTGGAGAAATCAAGCGCTGAAATTTGTAATTGCAAAGGCGCAGCAGGGTCACCTTGTTGGGCGGGCACGTGTTTCAACACGGTGTCAAACAAGGCCGACATGTCGGGGCCCCATTGCTCGCCTTGTGGGCCTTCTTCGAGTGAAGACCAGCCGTTGATGCCGGAGGCGTACACCACGGGGAAATCGAGTTGCTCGTCGTTGGCGCCCAGCTTGTCGAACAAATCGAAAGCGGCGTTGATGACCTTGCCGCAATCAGCACCGGGCTTGTCCACTTTGTTCACCACCACGATGGGCTTCAAGCCCAAGGCCAAGGCTTTCTTGGTGACAAAGCGAGTTTGCGGCATGGGGCCTTCTTGCGCGTCAATCAACAGCACCACGCCATCCACCATCGACAAAGCACGTTCCACTTCGCCACCGAAGTCCGCGTGTCCGGGGGTGTCCACGATGTTGATGTGGGTACCTTCCCAGCTCACTGCGCAGTTCTTGGCCAGAATCGTGATGCCACGCTCTTTTTCAATCGCGTTGTTGTCCATCACGGTGTCGACGACTTTTTCGTGCTCGGCGAAGGTGCCGGACTGGCGCAGCAGTTGGTCGACCATGGTGGTTTTGCCGTGGTCAACGTGGGCAATGATGGCGATGTTGCGGATCTGTTTAATGGTCATGGTTCGCTTTCTAAAACTTCAAAAATTTCTAAAACTTTTTGCACTGACAGTCTGTCAAGACATCAGGGCAAGGCTGAGGGCTCATCGGAATGAAGCGCCGGACCAGCCGATGCTGCGGCTTGCAGCATGTCCTGAACTTCAATGGGGCTGAGCAAACGCTCGGGAATCAATTCATTGGCGGCCACATGGGCCGTGCCCAAAAAGGCATGCGGGTCGGATCCGTAGACCTGAACCAGCGGAGAATTTCCCGGAATATTCGGACCCCACTGCCCGGGCTCGCCGCGGCGGCGCAGACCGCTTAAAAACCGACCGGCATTGGCAGCGTCAAGCGACACCGAGGGCGCTCTTGCGACCAGCGATTGCGGCGGCAGCAGGCAAGCGTCGCGCTGCGCCTCGCTCATGGACTCAAGCGCTGGCAGGCTCACGCATTGCGCAGCGGTGTAGCCGCCGGTTTCAATACGCCGCAAAAACCCCAGGTGCGCACCGCAACCGATCGCCTCACCGATGTCTTCGCCGAGCGTGCGAATGTAGGTTCCCTTGCTGCAGCGGGCAATGATCTTGATGGCGGCCGGCGCGCGTGCGTCTTGCGCAAGCACCATATGCAGTTCATACACAACGATATGGCGCGCTCCCCGCTCAACTTCCTTGCCGGCTCTGGCGTATTCGTAAAGCGCCTTGCCGTCTTTCTTGAGCGCCGAGTACATGGGCGGAATCTGCGCCAGCGGACCGGTGAACTGGCGCGTGAGCTTGTCGAGCAGCTCGGGCGTGATGGCCGGCACCGTGCGCGTCTGGATCACCTCGCCCTCGGCATCGGCTGTCGTCGTCTTCTGGCCCAGCAGCAAAACCGCCTCGTAGGTCTTGTCCGCCTCCAGCTGAACCTGGCTGAACTTGGTCGCCGCGCCAAAACAAAGCGGCAACACGCCCGTAGCCAAAGGATCCAGCGTGCCCGTATGACCGGCTTTTTCGGCGCGCATGAGCCACTTGGCCTTTTGCAAGGCCTGGTTGCTTGACAGACCCAGCGGCTTGTCGAGCAGCAGCACGCCATGCACGGGACGTCGCTTTATTTTCTGGCGGGGACTGGCTAATTGCGTCATAAATTTCGACAGGCTCGGCGCGCAGGCTGGCCTGCACCCTGGCTGGGCACCGTTAACCCTGAACCTATCAAAGGGCAACGGCGCGGGGTCAGTCGTCTTGGGCGCGAGAGGAAACAGCCTTGGCAATCAAGGCGTTCATGTCAGACGCGCGCTCGGTAGTGCGGTCAAACAGAAAGTGCAGCGTCGGCACGGTGTGGATCATCAGCTTCTTGAACAGGCCGTTGCGCAGGAAACCTGCGGCCTGGTTCAGCGCTTCTTCGCACTCCTTCGGGTCGCCGACCAGCACACTGAAAAAGACCTTGGCGTGAGCGTAATCGGGGGTGACTTCGACCGACTGCACCGTGACCATACCCACCCGCGGGTCTTTCAACTCGCGCGCGATGAGCTCCGTCAGATCACGCTGGATCTGGTCGGCCACGCGAAAACCGCGGTTGGGGGTGGATGATTTCTTGCGCATTTATAAAAGGAAAAGATTACTCGAAGATGGTGGCGCCACCGTGACAAACAAGCACTGAAACCGCTTGTCAGGGGGCCGCCCCCAGGCTCGCTGGTCAAACTGCGAGCGTTCTGGCCACTTCACGGATCTCGAAGAATTCGAGAATGTCGCCGACCTGAATGTCGTTGTAGCCCTTGACGTTCAAGCCGCACTCGAAGCCTTCCTTGACTTCGCGAGCATCGTCCTTGAAGCGTTTGAGCGAGTCGAGTTCACCGGTGAAGATGACCACGTTCTCGCGCAAGAGGCGTACGCGCGCATTGCGGCGAACCACACCGGCGGTGACCATGCAACCGGCAATCGAGCCGATTTTGCTGACCTTGAAGACCTGGCGAATCTCGGCGTTGCCGATGACTTCTTCCTTTTTCTCCGGCGTCAGCATGCCAGACATCGCGGCCCGCAGCTCGTCTACCGCGTCATAGATGATGTTGTAGTAACGAATGTCAATACCGTTGTTCTCGGCCAGCTTGCGGGCTTGGGCGTCAGCGCGGGTGTTAAAGCCGATCAGCACCGCCTTTGAAGCAATCGCCAGATTGACGTCCGACTCGGAAATACCACCCACGGCGGAGTAAACGAGCTGAACCTTGACCTCGTCGGTGGACAGCTTGAGCAGCGACTGAGCCAAGGCTTCCTGGGAGCCCTGCACGTCGGCCTTGATGATGATCGGCAACATCTTGACTTCGCCGCCCGACATGTCGGAAAACATGTTTTCGAGCTTGGCAGCTTGCTGCTTTGCCAGCTTGGTGTTGCGGAACTTCCCGGCGCGGTAAGTGGCGATTTCGCGGGCACGACGCTCGTCGGTCATGACCATGAATTCGTCGCCGGCCTGCGGCACTTCGGTCAAACCCTGAATCTCGACCGGGATCGACGGACCCGCACTCTTGATCGGCTTACCGTTTTCATCGAGCATGGCACGCACGCGACCAAAGGTCGAACCCGCCAGAACCACATCGCCGGTTTTCAGCGTGCCTGACTGAACCAGCACGGTCGCCACAGGTCCACGACCCTTGTCAAGCTGCGCTTCAATGACCAGGCCTTTGGCGAGCGCATCGACCGGCGCACGCAATTCGAGCACCTCGGCTTGCAGCAGCACCTGCTCGAGCAAGGCATCGATGCCGGCGCCGGTACGGGCTGACACGCCAACAAACGGCACGTCACCGCCGAACTCTTCCGGAATCACCTCTTCGGTCACCAACTCGCCTTTGACCCGATCCATATTGGCGTCAGGCTTGTCAATCTTGTTGATAGCCACAACGATGGGAACACCGGCCGCCTTGGCGTGCTTGATAGCCTCCTTCGTCTGCGGCATGACGCCGTCATCAGCCGCAACCACCAGGATCACGATATCGGTGGCCTGAGCGCCACGCGCCCGCATGGCCGTGAAAGCCTCATGGCCCGGCGTGTCCAGAAAGGACACCATGCCGCGTGGTGTTTCCACGTGGTAGGCGCCGATGTGCTGGGTGATGCCACCGGCTTCGCCGGCTGCAACTTTGGCCGTGCGGATGTAATCGAGCAGCGAAGTCTTGCCATGGTCGACGTGACCCATGACCGTGACCACGGGTGCGCGCGGCAGGGCTTCGGCCTGCTGGCCCTGAACGTCCTCGTCGGTAAAAGCTTCGGGATCATCGAGCGCCGCCGTGATCGCCTTGTGACCCATTTCTTCCACCACAATCATGGCGGTGTCTTGGTCCAGAGGCTGGTTGATGGTAACCATCTGACCGAGCTTCATCAGCTGTTTGATCACCTCGGACGACTTCACGCTCATCTTGTGCGAAAGCTCGGAAACCGTGATGGTCTCGGGCACATGAACTTCCAGCACCTTGAACTCAGGAGGAGCAACAAAGCTCGAATCCGGGCGCGCGTCACGGTCGCTGCTACGCCTGCCGCGTGGGCCGGCGCGCCAATTGCCGCGGCCTGGCACAACAGGCGCACCGCGGGTTTTGATTTCTTTTTTCTTGGCTGCGTCGTCTTTCCAGGTTGAAGACAGGTTCTCCGACTTGACTTCTTTCTTGCCTGCAACGCCCGTGGCGGCGGGAGCTGCTGGCGCAGCGGGCTTGGCAGCGCCGGGCACGGCCGCAGGCTTGTGCAAAGTGCCTTTCATGGCGACTTTCGGGTCGACGTGCGGAACCAGCACCCGCTTGGGCGCGCTCATCATGGCGCGAATACCCGCTGCTTCTGCCTCGGCGCGCTTGCGCCGGTCCTGCAAGTCTTGCGCCTTGGCCGCGTCGGCCTGGAATTCGGCGGTCACCCTGGCTTTTGCGGCGGCCTGGGCCGCGCTGGCTTCCGCGGCCTTGACAGCTTGAGCAGCGGCGGCCGCCTCGCTGGCCGCAGCGGCAGATGCCTCCGCCGCTACAGCTGCCTTAGCTGCTGCTGCAGAAATCGCCTCTTTTCCCGGGAACACCCGGGCTCCAACGACAGGCTTCACCGCTAAGACCTTGGCCGCCTCCTTGGCCTGCGTCGCCTGAAGTGCTTCAGCGACAGCCTTGGCAGCTTGCTCAGCGGCCGCGCGCTCCTGATCCAGCACTGCCTCCCGAGCCTCCTGAGCTTCCCGCAAGCGCCGCTTTTCAGCCAGATCTTCTTCTTGCTGGCGCAGCAACTGCGCATGACGATTCGCTTCTTCCTCACGGCGAATCAGCTCGGAGTTGTCAACCGCAGGAGCCGGTGCCTCGGAGGGAGTCGCAACTTCCTCAACCGGCTGGTCGGAGCCATCTTCGCGCTTGACGAAGGTCCGCTTCTTGCGCACTTCCACCTGGATGGTGCGAGCGCGACCTGTCGAATCGGCCTGCTTGATTTCGGTGGTCGACTTCTTGACCAAGGTAATTTTCTTGCGCTCAGCGCTGGCTGTGCCATGGCTGGCCTGCAAGTAACTCAACAGCTTTTGCTTGTCAGACTCTGACAGGTGATCATTGGCTTGCACCTTTGAAACCCCTGCGCTGGTCAACTGCTCGATCAGCGTGGCGGTAGGCTTATTGAGTTCAGCTGCGAACTCAGCGACGGTGGTGGTACTGGACATAATTGGGTTTCCCTGCGGCCTCCATGATCATTGCACTTGAGCGGCAGCGGGTTCATCGGTAAACCAATGCGCGCGCGCGGTCATGATCAGTGCCTTGGCTTCGTCCGAAGACTGGCCGGTGATATCGGTAAGTTCATCAACGGCCAGATCGGCCAAGTCATCCCGGGTATGAACACCTGACTCGCTGAGCCTGGCAATCAGCTCAGGCGTGAGGCCTTCAACATCGCGCAGGTTTTGAGAGACTTCCTCGACGTCTTCCTCCTTGGCGATTTCCATCGTGAGCAAGGCGTCTTTGGCGCGAGTACGCAGTTCATTAACGGTGTCTTCGTCGAAGGATTCGATCTCCAGCATTTCCTGCAGCGGCACATAAGCCACTTCCTCAAGGCTGGTGAAGCCTTCGGAGATCAGGATATCGGCGATTTCCTCATCCACATCGAGTTTTTCCATGAACAGCTTGCGACTGCTGTCGGTCTCGGAGGCCTGCTTCTGGGCGGACTCATCGGCCGTCATGATGTTGATCTTCCAACCGGTCAATTCGGCGGCGAGGCGAACGTTTTGTCCGCCGCGGCCAATCGAGATCGCCAGATTTTCCTCGTCGACCACGACGTCCATGGCGTGGCGCTCTTCGTCAACCACGATGGAAGACACATTGGCAGGAGCCAAGGCGCCAATGACGAACTGCGCCGGATCTTCACTCCACAGCACGATGTCAACGCGCTCGCCAGCCAGCTCATTGGTCACGCCGTTGACCCGGGTGCCACGAACGCCAACGCAGGTGCCAATAGGGTCGACCCGCTTGTCGTGGGAAAGCACGGCGATCTTGGCGCGCGAGCCGGGGTCACGAGCGCAGGATTTGATCTCCAGCAGGCCCTGCTCGATTTCCGGAACTTCCTGCCGAAACAACTCGATCATGAACTCAGGCGCGGTGCGCGAGAGAATGATGGGCGCGCCACGCAAGGTGGTGTCGACTTCCATGATCATGGCGCGCACACGATCGCCAGACCGGAGGTTTTCCTTCGGGATCATGTCGCTACGGCGAAGCCGGCCTTCAACGCGGCCAGACTCGACGATGATGTCGCCTTTGTCCATGCGCTTGACGGTGCCAACAAAGATTTTCTCGCCACGCGACATGAATTCGCTAAGCAGCATTTCACGCTCGGCGTCACGGATTTTTTGCAGGATGACCTGCTTGGCTGCTTGCGCACCAATGCGGCCGATCGGCAGGCTTTCGATCGGTTTTTCTATGTAGTCACCCTCTTCGATGTCGGCGATCTCCTCGCGGGCATCACTCACAAGCTCTTCGGCTTCAGGGTTTTGCAGACCCGCTTCATCAGGCACGACCAGCCAGCGGCGGAAGGTTTCATAAACACCGCTGTCACGATCCACGGCGACGCGGATGTCCACGCCTTCCGGATAAACCTTTTTGGTAGCCGAAGCGAGCGCGAGCTCGACCGCACCAAAAACGACGTCGCGCTCCACATTCTTCTCACGCGATATGGCATCTACCAACATCAACAGTTCGCGATTCATTTCACAAGCCTGCCTTTCTCTTATTTCTCAATCTGTTTATCTACAGCCGGGGCGCTTTTGGGGCGGCGTCCCTTGAAGTCAACCACGGGCGCCAAGCGCGCCTGAGCAATCTCGTCCAGCGAGAAGCCCAAGGCCTGCAAGGGTGGCGGAACTCTGTTTTTGCTTACTTTTTGACCGGGCTTTACGGCTGGCTCCTCCGTCCAGACCAGTTGCCAGGCCGCATCAGTGCGTTCGAGTGTGCCGCGGAATTTCTTGCGATTGGCCGAGATCAGCGAACCCGCGCTGGCCGCGACGCCAATCGGCGCTTTGAGCATGATGTCGACGATCTCGCCGGTGAAGCGCTCAAAATCTTGCTCGGTACGCAGGGGCCTGTCAATGCCCGGCGAGCTAACCTCCAGCCGGGAATAAGCGGCACCCTCGACCTCCAGAACAAACTGAAGTTGCCGTGTGACTTTTTCACAATCCTCGGCGTTGATGAACTGCTCGCTCCCGACAACATAGGGCATATCGATCGTCACGCGCAGCAACCCACCGCTGGTGCGTTCAATGTCTACCAGCTCATAACCTAGCCCGGTAACGGTTTGACTAATCGTGTCGTTTAAAGCCATTCAGTCTCAAAAACTCATCCACAGTGCAAAAACAAACGCCCAAAAAAAATGGGCGGTGAAAACCCGCCCATTCGGCCGTGAAGCCCTATATTGTAGCGCCCCCTCGGAAGTAATCGCAAACAATATTCATGCCGACTCGCGCATCGGCCAAGGAATTCTACTGATGAACCGTGCCACAGGACCCGATTCGCGCCGAACTGACAACAAACCATGCCCAGCTTTAAACAAATGCTTGCGCCAGAGATAGTTTTTTTCGCGCCCCTCGGGACTGCACGCCAAGGAGTCTGGCGAATGCCGTTTCGCCTCAAGCCATCTGCGTCACCAACAAGCGCGTGTAAGGGTGCTGGGGGGCGTTAAGTACCCGATTGACCGGGCCGAACTCCAGCACCTCGCCGGCCTGCATCACCATCACCTCGTGGGCCATGGCCCGGATGACATCGACGTCGTGAGTAATCAGCAAATAAGCCAGACCGCGCTCACGCTGCAGCCGCTGGAGCAATTGCAGCACCTGCTTCTGTACGGTGACGTCCAGGGCGCTGGTTGGTTCGTCCAGCACCAGGACGTCGGGCTCCACCATGAGGGCGCGCGCAATCGCCAGGCGCTGCCGCTGGCCGCCTGAAAACTCATGCGGGTAGCGCTGCAAAAGGCGCGGGAATTGATCGGCGGTCATGCCGACATCGGCCAAGGCCTGAACCACGCGCTGCGAGCGCTGCTGCGCCGACAGGCCGGGCTGGTGAACACGCAGCCCTTCCCCAACGATTTCTTCCACGCTCATACGGGGGGAAAGCGATGAAAACGGATCTTGAAAGACCACCTGGATACTGCGCCGCAAGGATCTGTTGGCTGCAGCATCGCGGCCCCAGGTCTTGCCACTAAGCATCAGCTCACCGGCGCTGGCTTGCAAGCCCAGAACGGCCAGGGCCAGCGTCGATTTTCCAGACCCTGATTCTCCGATCACGCCCAGCGTCCGGCCTTTTTCAAGGCTGAAAGTGGCGGACTGAACAGCCACAAATTCCCCTTTTTTGAACCAGCCGCTGAACCCCGACTTGGGCACCGGGTAGCTCACGCGCAGTGCGCGGCTTTCAACCATGGGCGCTGCCGGCGCGTAGAACGGGGTTTCAATCACGTCGCGCGCAGGCCGGCTGTCCAGAAGCTTGCGGGTGTAGGGATGCTTTGGATCGGCAAAGACCTCGGCCACGCTGCCTTGCTCGACGATCAGGCCCTGCTCCATCACCGCGATGCGGTCCGCAAAGCGCCGCACCAGGTTCAGGTCGTGCGTGATCAGCAGCACAGCCATGCCGCTTTTCTGTTGAAGTGTGGACAACAAATCCAGAATTTGCCCGCGCAAACTCACGTCCAAGGCCGTGGTCGGCTCGTCGGCCAGCAGCAACCTTGGCTGACAAGCCAGTGCCATGGCGATCATGGCGCGCTGGCGCTGTCCACCAGAAAGCTGATGCGGGAAGGCTCTGGCACGGCGTTCGGGCTCGAGAATCCCGGTATCGCCCAACAGATGAACTGCAGCCTTGTGCGCCTCGAAAGCGCTGAGTCCCTGCTTGAGCTCGAGCACTTCGGCAATCTGGTCGCCCACGCTGAACAGCGGATTCAAGGCCGTCATCGGCTCCTGAAAAATCATGGCAACGTCACGCCCCCGGATGCCGCGCAACGCACGCTCGGAAAGCGCCAGCAGATCCTGCCGCCCCTGCGCGCTGGGCTC
>CAJAOB010000277.1 GCA_903941205.1 uncultured Burkholderiales bacterium
GGTCTATATTAGGATTTACCTCAGAACTATCTGCGAAAACCAATTTCGCCCCACGCAATGCAAATGCATTTGCAGTAGACACAAAGGTGTATGACGGGAGAATTACTTCGTCCCCGGGACCGATCTCAAGCAACAGCGCTGCCATTTCCAGGGCATCTGTACAGGAGGTCGTGAGAAAAGTCCTTGGAAAATGGTATCGGCTTTCAAAGAACTGGTGACAGTGACGAGTAAAAACACCATCGCCGGAAATTTTACCTGACGCTACGGCTTGCGATATATATTCCAGTTCCCGGCCGTGCAAATATGGCTTATTAAAGGGGATCATCAGACACTGATTCAGAAAGAAATTCCATCTTCAAAGAACGTGCAGTTTGAAGTCTGTCACGCATTCTTTTTACGGGGATTCCAAAGTAGATTCCCCAAGGCTCGGTATTGTCAATGACCAGCGACATTGCGCCTACTGCACATCCCTCCGCAATAGTTACGCCGGGCAGCACACAGGAACCCGCACCGATAATACTCTGGCTTTGGATATGAACTCGTCCGAATATCTCTTTTTTAAATTTTTTGGGAATCAATGAATTAGTCATTGATGCCCCGGTGTAATCATCAGACTGGGCGAAGGCGCGCACGCCATAGGCTAATGTGCAAAAGTCTTCAATTTTAATTCCAGGCTCGCCACCTGCAAGCAGGCATTGAGGCGTAATGTGACAATAATTCCCCAAGCTCAAATTTCCGGAAAGGATGCAGAAATCATCGACTCTGGAAAAATGACCGATCGAAATTTTTTCAGCATCATAGATAGCACAGCGCGTGCTGATCTTTACCCCACGCCCCAGGGATTTGAAGCCCAAACCCCTAAGCTCTGTTTCACTGAAATAACCCAATTAAATCTCCAGTATCTCTAAGCGACAGTGTCAATTAAAAATTTTAAAACGACAACGCAATTTCATTCTGGATGACTGAACCAACATCAGGTCGCCCCGGAAGTTTTAAAAACGCAAATCCTTCGCGTTTTTTTATCAGTCAAGGTACGCGCCGCCACCCGCATGTCGTACTCGGTTTGCAGGTTCATCCAGAACCGTGGCTCCATGCTGAAAAGCAGGCCCAGCCGCACCGCAGTGTCCGCAGTGATCGGGCGATTCCCATTGACCAAGTCGCTGATGCGGCTGGTTAACACGTCAATGTCTGCGGCCAGCTGGCGTGCGGATATGCCCATCGGTTCCATGAAGTCTTCCAGCGAGATTTCGCCGGGGTCAATTTAGTCAATTAGTTCAAGCTTCGCTAGCTCCCAACGAGCAATCAGGTACCAACCCCAAACACAGGCATCCGCACCGCCAACCCCGCCAAACAGCCCGCCCGCCAGACTCACAAAACCAAAATCGCCCTGAAGTCATTCACATTGGTATGCGTCGGCCCGGTGATGACCAGGTCGCCGAGCGGCTGAAAAAACCCGTAGGCGTCGTTGCGGTCCAGGAAGGGGCCGATCTTCATGCCCAGGGCCTGGGCGCGTGCGAGGGTGTCGGGGCCGACAAAGGCGCCGGCATTGTCTTCAATGCCGTCAATGCCGTCGGTGTCGGCCGCCAGCGCGTAAACGCCGGGCTGGCCTTGCAGCGCGAGTGCCAGACCCATGCAAAACTCGCCGGCCCGCCCGCCGCGGCCGCGCGCTGACTTGTCTGCGCCAGCCGGCTGGGGCCGCACGGTCACGGTGGTTTCGCCGCCGCTCAGAATCACGCAGGGTTTGACAAAAGGCTGGCCCGCGTGGCCGGATTTGGTGGCCGCAGCACGGGCCAGCGCGGCATGCACCTTGCCAACCTCGCGCGACTCGCCTTCCATCTCGTCACTGAGGATGTAGGCATTGAGTCCGGCGGCGCGGGCGGCTTCCGCGGCGGCTTCCAGGCTTTGCTGCGGCGTGGCGATCAGGTGAACCGCGTGGCCCGTGAAGGCCGCATCGCCCGGCTTGGGTGTTTCCAGCGCACCGCTTTCAAGCTGCGCCAGCAAAGCGGCCGGCACCTCGATGGCGTAGCGCTGCAAGATGGCCAGGGCTTCGGCGCAGCTGCTGGCGTCCGGCACGGTCGGGCCGCTGGCGATGATGGACGGGTCGTCGCCCGGCACGTCGCTGATGGTCAGCGTGACCACGCGCGCCGGCGCGCAGGCAGCGGCCAGGCGCCCGCCCTTGATGCGGGACAGGTGCTTGCGCACGCAGTTCATCTCGGCAATGTTGGCGCCGCTGCTCAGCAGCGCCTTGTTGATGCGCTGTTTGTCTTCGAGCGTCAAGCCCTCGGCGGGCAAGCTCAAGAGCGCAGAACCGCCCCCCGAGATCAGGCACAGGACCAGGTCCTCGGCGCTGAGCCCCTGGACCATGGCCAAAATCCGTTCGGCTGCGGCCAGGCCGGCGGCGTCGGGCACCGGGTGCGCGGCTTCGACCAGCTCGATGCGCACCGGCAGGCCTTCAGGCCGGGGCGGAATATGGTGGTAGCGCGTGACCACCAGGCCGCTGAGCGGCGCGTCAGCCGGCCACAGCGCTTCAATCGCTTGCGCCATCGAACCGCCGGCCTTGCCTGCACCGATGACGATGGTGCGCCCGCCGCTGGCGCGGCTGGGCGGCTCGGGCAAGAAAGCCGCCGTGTTGTGCAGCGGCAGCGCGCGCAAAACGGCCGCCTGATAGAGCTGCTGCAAAAATTCGCGTGGCTGCTGCAAGGACGAAGGCAGGGACGGGGCGATGGCGCTTGGAAAATCGCCGGATGAACCGCTGGTAAGTACGTTGGAGGTCATGGCTGGGTTTTGTTTTAGCTGGAGGGCGCCGGTCGGTGGCGCGGCAGGGACCGACCGCAAGGAAGACAAGTCGATCATTGTGCAGCGAAGGCGCCGCCACGCGCCAAGGGAACCAGCACAAAAGCCTGTTTCAGCGCGCCAGCGCCGGCCGGGACGCCGGGTCCGGCCGCTGACCGGCCGCTGACCGCCCGCTTATTTCTTCTTGCCCAGGCCCAGGCGCTGCGCGCCTTCCACATAAAGCTTGATGCGCTCTCTCATGAAGGCGTCCATTTGCTCGTTGCCCACGTTGACCAGCTCAAAGCCGCTCTTGGCCGCCAGCTCCTTCATCTCCGGGTCGTTGTTCAGCGCCAGCCACATGTCGGCGATTTTTTTCCGGTTTTCAGGCGATGTCGATTTGGGCACGCCAATGCCGCGGTAGGCACCGTCGATCCAGTCCACGCCAAGCTCCCTGAAGGTGGGCACCTCGGGCATCAGGGGGTGGCGCTTTTCCATGGCCACGGCCAGCGCCCGCACCTTGCCGCGGTTGGCAATGGCAAAGGGCGTGTAAGTCACGGCGCCGTCAATCTGCGCGCCCACCACCGCCATCGACATATCACCCGTGCCCTTGTAAGGCACATAAGTGCTCTGGATGCCGAAAGCGGCATTGAGCCGTTCGTGCGCAGCGTGGTTGGCCGAGTTCAGCCCCGAGCCGCCCAGGTTCATCTTGCCGGGGGATTTCTTGGCCGCGGCAACGAAGTCGGCAAAGCTCTTGATCGGGCTGCTCTCGGGCACCACCAGCACGTCGGGCGTGTAGTGAAACCAGAAAGCCGGCGTGATGTCGGCGGTCTTGTACTGCACCTCGCCCTCAATGGGCTGGAACACGATGTGCGGCAAGTTGATACCCACCACGTTCAGCCCGTCGCCGGGCAGGTTGTTCATCTGGCCCCACATCAGGCCGCCGCCAGCGCCGGCCTTGTACTGGATGATGGTGTCAATCGCCGCGCATTTTTTCTTGAGCACCACCTGCTGATGGCGCGCTGACAAGTCAGACTCGCCGCCCGGCGGAAAGGCCTGCCAGTACAAGACGTTCTTTTCAGGGCAGGCCGGCATCGCCGCCGGCTGCGCCATGGCGGCCGGCGCGGCGGCCAGGCAAAGAATGCTGAACAAGTGCCGAATTTTCGATTGCATGAGTGTCTCCTCGTGTGCTGACTGGGGTGAATACCGGCCGGCATCGCTGCCGCCGTGCGAACTGGCGCCCTGAAGGGCGCTCTTTGAATTGATTGGCCGGGTGATACGTGCTTGTCGGCCTTGTTGCGTGCCAGCGGGCGCCCGCGACCTCAGGCCGCCAGGTGCTGGCAAACGGCGTCGGTCACCTGCTGCGTGCCGGCCTGGCCGCCCAGATCGCGCGTGTGCAGCCGCACATCGGCGGTCACGGCCTCGATGGCTTGCATCAGCCGCGCCGCTTCTTCGGGCAGGCCAATGTGCTCAAGCAGCATCACGCAGCTCCAGAACGTGCCGATCGGATTGGCCAGTCCCTGGCCCATGATGTCAAAAGCCGAACCGTGGATAGGCTCGAACATGGAGGGATAGCGGCGCTCGGGGTCTATATTGCCGGTGGGCGCAATTCCGAGGCTGCCGGCCAGCGCGGCGGCCAGATCGCTCAGGATGTCGGCATGCAGATTGGTCGCCACCACGGTGTCCAGCGTGGCCGGCCGGTTGACCATGCGCGCGGTGCACGCGTCAACCAGTTCCTTGTCCCAGCGCACATCCGGAAACTCCAGGCTGATCTCGCGGGCAATTTCATCCCACATCACCATGGCGTGGCGCTGCGCGTTCGACTTGGTCACCACCGTCAGCAGCTTGCGCGGCCGAGACTGCGCCAGCCGGAAGGCGTAACGCATGATCCGCTCAACACCAACCCGCGTCATCATCGAAACATCCGTCGCCACCTCGATCGGGTGGCCCTGGTGCGCCCGCCCACCGACGCCCGCGTACTCGCCTTCGGAGTTTTCGCGGACGATGACCCAGTCCAGCTGGGCAGGGGTGCAGCGCTTGAGCGGACCGTCGATGCCCGGCAAGATGCGCGTGGGCCGGACATTGGCGTACTGATCAAAGCCCTGGCAGATTTTCAGGCGCAGGCCCCACAAAGTGATGTGGTCCGGAATCTGCGGATCGCCCGCCGAGCCAAACAAGATGGCGTCCATGGGCCGCAGCGCATCGAGCCCGTCGGCCGGCATCATGACGCCGTGGCGACGGTAATAGTCCCCGCCCCAGTCGAAGGCATGGAACTCGAAATGAAAGCGGCTTTGCGCCAGGGCCAGCGCCTCGAGCACGGCCTGCCCCGCGGGCACGACCTCCTGGCCAATGCCATCGCCGGGAATGCATGCAATCTTGTAGGTTTTCATGTGGAAAAGACGCTGGTTAAAGGGTGGCTAGGGCAACTTGAACTGACCCGACTTTAGCCTTTTGCAAGCCGAAACCCGGCATTGAACGATTTTTCAACCGCATTTCCTCAATGCAGCAGGGCAAGCCGAGAGCCCCTGGCGCAAAGTGCGTTTCGGCCCCACCATCATCCCCACGCGGCACCGCCCCCCCACCGGGCACCGTCATTCCTGCGAAGGCAGGAATCCATCCCCGACCGCCCCCACCAGGCACCGTCATTCCTGCGAAGGCAGGAATCCATCCCCCAGGCACCCCCACCGACCACCCCAGGCCTGATCACCGACCCAGAAGATAGATCCCCTTCGCGAGGA
>CAJAOB010000278.1 GCA_903941205.1 uncultured Burkholderiales bacterium
AGCTGATCGGTGCGCACCGACAAAGGCCTGCTCGCAACCCCCACGGACGCCGCAGCGGCGGCAATAGGTTCTGCATCGCGTGCGGCGGTCTATGATGCTCGGTTTTGCCGAACTTAACCCTTGAACACATTGACCGACAGCCACTATCTGGCCAATATCCTGGCGGCGCAGCGGATCAGCATTCGTGGCGCGCGCACCCATAACCTCAAGAACATCGACCTTGACATCCCGCGCAACCAGCTGGTGGTCATCACCGGTCTGAGCGGTTCGGGCAAGTCTTCGCTGGCGTTTGACACGCTTTACGCCGAGGGCCAGCGGCGTTACGTTGAAAGTCTGTCGACCTATGCGCGGCAGTTCCTTCAACTCATGGACAAGCCCGATGTTGACATGATCGAAGGCTTGAGCCCGGCGATCTCTATCGAGCAGAAGGCCACTTCGCACAACCCGCGCTCCACCGTGGGCACCGTGACCGAGATTCACGACTATCTGCGGCTCTTGTTTGCCCGCGCCGGCACGCCTTATTGCCCTGAACATGATTTGCCCTTGCAGGCGCAAAGCGTGGGCGAGATGGTGGACGCCGTGCTGGCCCTGCCCGAAGGCACGCGGCTGATGATCCTGGCGCCGGTGGCGCGTGAGCGCAAGGGCGAATTTGTTGATGTGTTTGCCGAGATGCAGGCGCAGGGCTATGTGCGCTTTCGGGTCGACGGCCAGATTTATGAATACGACGACCTGCCCAAACTCAAGAAGGCCGAAAAGCACAACATCGACGTGGTGATTGACCGCGTCAAGGTGCGCCGGCCGACGCCGCCCGCCAGCGGTCTGGCCGAAGGCGAGCTCGACGCTGGCCGGCAGGAGCAGGACAAGCTCAAGCAGCGCATCGCCGAGAGTTTTGAGGCGGCGCTGCGACTGGCCGAAGGCAAGGCGGTGGCGCTGGAGATGGACGCTGCGCCGGCGCCAGCCAGCGTGGCACCGGCCTTGCACGGCCAGGTCCATGGCGAGCATTTGTTCAGCGCCAAGTTTTCCTGCCCGGCCTGCAGCTACTCGCTCAGCGAGATGGAGCCGCGGCTGTTTTCCTTCAACTCGCCGCTGGGCGCCTGCCCGAGCTGCGACGGCCTCGGCCACACCGAGTCCTTTGATGCGGCGCGCGTGGTGGCCTTTCCGTCGCTTAGCCTGGCCAGTGGCGCCGTCAAGGGCTGGGACCGGCGCAACGGGTACTACTTCGCCATGCTTGAAAGTCTGGCCAAGCACTACGGTTTTGACATCGAGGCCGCCTTTGAAACCCTGCCGGCGCAGGTGCAGCAAGTCGTCCTGCATGGCTCGGGCGAAGAAGAAATCAAGTTCAGCTACATCATGGACTCGGGCGCTTCGGCCGGCCGAAAGGTCAGCAAGAAGCACCCTTTCGAAGGCGTCATCACCAACTTCGAGCGGCGTTACCGCGAGACCGATTCGGCCGCGGTGCGCGAAGAACTCGCCCGCTACCGCAGCGTGCAGCCCTGCCCGACGTGCGAAGGCACACGCCTGCGCACCGAAGCGCGCCACGTCTACCTGGTCGGCGCGCCGCAGGCCGAGGGCCAGGCGCCTCTGCGCAAGGCGATTTATGAAGTCAGCCGCGTCACCCTGCGCGAGAGTTTTGACTACTTCAGCAGCCTGAAGATGCAGGGTGCCAAGGCCGAGATCGCCGAGAAGGTGGTGCGTGAAATCGGCCTGCGCCTGAAGTTCCTTAACGACGTGGGCCTGAACTACCTCAGCCTGGACCGCAGCGCCGAGACCCTGTCGGGCGGCGAGTCCCAGCGCATTCGACTGGCCAGCCAGATCGGCTCGGGCCTGACCGGCGTGATGTACGTGCTCGACGAGCCCAGCATCGGCCTGCACCAGCGCGACAACGACCGCCTGATTGGCACGCTCAAGCATTTGCGCGACATCGGCAACAGCGTGCTGGTGGTCGAGCATGACGAAGACATGATCCGCGCCGCCGACCACGTGATCGACATGGGCCCCGGCGCCGGCATCCATGGCGGGCGCGTGATGGCGCAGGGCACGTTTGAAGAGGTGCAAGCCAACCCGAATTCCCTGACCGGCCAGTACCTGGCGGGCACCCGCAAGATCGCCGTGCCGACGCGGCGAACGCCCTGGCTGCCCACAGTGGCCAAGGGCCCGCTGGTCATCAAGAACCCGCGCTTTGCGCCCAGCGAAGCCGGCGTCAAGCGCGCCGCACGCGAAGCCGCGCACCAGCTCACGCAAGGCGACTTGCAATGCCTGAAGGTCATCAACGCCACCGGCCACAACCTGCAAGGCGTGACGGCGGCTTTTCCGGTCGGCTTGCTGACCTGTGTGACGGGCGTTTCGGGCTCGGGCAAGTCGACTCTGGTCAACGATACGCTTTACGCGGCCGTGGCGCGCACCCTGTACCGCGCGCACGAAGAGCCGGCGCCGCACGAGGCGATTGAAGGCATCGAGCATTTCGACAAGGTCATCAACGTCGACCAGTCGCCGATTGGCCGCACGCCGCGCAGCAACCCGGCCACCTACACGGGCCTGTTCACGCCGATCCGCGAACTCATGGCCGAGATGAACAGCGCGCGCGAACGCGGCTACGGGCCGGGGCGTTTCAGCTTCAACGTGGCCGGTGGCCGCTGCGAAGCCTGCCAGGGCGACGGCATGGTCAAAGTAGAGATGCACTTTTTGCCCGACGTCTACGTGCCCTGCGATGTGTGCCACGGCCAGCGCTACAACCGCGAAACCCTCGCAGTGCAATACAAGGGCAAGAACATCGCCCAGATGCTTGAGCTCACGGTCGAGGCCGCTGCCGAATTCTTCAAGGCCGTGCCCACCATTGCGCGCAAGCTGCAAACCCTGCTCGACGTGGGCCTGAGCTACATCAAGCTTGGCCAGGCGGCCACCACGCTCTCAGGCGGTGAGGCGCAGCGCATCAAGCTCGCACTCGAACTCAGCAAACGCGACACCGGCCGCACGCTCTACATCCTGGACGAGCCGACCACCGGCCTGCACTTTGCCGACATTGACTTGCTGCTCAAAGTGCTGCACCAGCTGCGCGACGCCGGCAACACCATCGTCATCATCGAGCACAACCTCGACGTCATCAAAACCGCCGACTGGCTGATCGACATCGGCCCCGAAGGCGGGGCGGGCGGCGGCACGGTGGTGGGGGTGGGTACGCCGGAAGACTTGGCGGCGAACCCGGCCAGTCATACGGGGCGGTATCTGGCGCCGTTGCTGGCGCAACGCTAGTTGTGGCGGATCGGCAGGTGCGTATCCTGCCGGTTCAACATTCTTCATGGCGGGCTGTCGTGAGGTCAGTCCAGCATCAGCCACAAAGAATTTGTGCAGTGGATGGATTCGCAGGGACCTCATTGTCTAAAGCGCTATTTACTGCGGGTTTTCGCGCTGTTGGCGCCATCGCTTGACACTGAGCTGCACGACAAAAAAAGCGGGAACTGTTGGATGAGGCCTTTGTCCGGAATTAGCAAAAGATGATCGCCAGCATCGCCGGGTCTTCGATCAGATTGTTGGATGCGTAGAACGAGACGCGATGAAGCAAAAACAACATAGCGCTTGCGATGCCCTCAGATGAAATGTTTAGGATAGCAATCTCTTTATCTTCATGAAGAAGATCTGATTTTCCCATGGCCTGATCTTTTCCCCGTTATTGCGCTGCTCAGAAGTAGTGCTTCCACGACGGCACAGTGAGCTGCTGGAAGCCGATTGCTATCGGGATTTCAAAGCCGTGACTTCGATCTCAATTTTCATGCGCGGGTCCAGCAACCCCGCTGAAATCATCATGGCTGCGGGACGCACGTCACCAAGATACTTTCGCAAAACGGGCCAACATTTTGGAAACTCTTGGCCGTTAGGCAAAACATAGTTGACCCTGACGATGTCCTGAAGGCTGCCGCCCGCCTGCCCCAGAGCATGCGCAATGTTCTTCATGCATTGCTCCGTCTGAGTCTCAATGTCTTCGGCGATGGTCATGGTGGTGTAGTCAAAGCCTGTGGTGCCCGAGACAAAGATCCAATCCCCCTGAACAACGGCGCGCGAGTAACCGATTTCCGCTTCAAACGGGGAGCCTGATGAAATGAGTTTTCGTTGCATGCAGCAATCCTTTTGTGTGCGGCTGGGTGCGGGGGGATCTCAGGCGAGGGTGGCAGCGCAACCAGCCGGGTTGTGTACCCGTTTGGTGGAAGGCGGGTTTTGCTCGAGCTTGCCGGCAGGGCGGCGGGGCCGTTGCACCAAGTCACCCCTGCAGTTAGGGCAGATCAACTTGAGCATGTCGGTTGCGCAGGTGACGCAGAAGGTGCATTCAACAGTGCAGATGACGGCCTCGATCGAGTCAGGCGGAAGGTCCTTGTCGCAACATTCGCAAAAAGGCCGGAGTTCTAGCATGTGTAAGTCCCGTATGGCGAAAGATCATGATCAAGCCCTAAGATTTATAACACTTTATTGGTAAATCTTCGGAATCATCGAATCCGCGAAATGCCTCACTCGCCGGCCAAGCCTGTGTTTGTGGGCGCAATTAAGGCCAACGACTGCTCAAGGCTGGGAGCGGACGTTCGTGCTCAACGGGTAAATGGCCGCTTCCATGTAGAACGGTCGCCACTTCAAGATTGGGCGGCCTACCCATCCTCTATATAGATACTTTTAGTTTAATATTAGTGAATAAACATCACATCGAGGGACATCTATGGCGGGAGCTCACAAAATCACACCATCAAACCCGCGACTCTCGTCGCTGCTCACGGACGTGGCGAAGGGGAACATCAAGATACCAGTCTTCCAGCGTGAATACGTTTGGGATGACGAGCAGATCATGAGTTTGCTCGACTCGATCTACCGCGGTTTTCCGGTCGGTTCGCTGCTACTTTGGTCTACCAAGGAGGCGCTAACGCATGAGCGCAACTTAGGAGGCTTCGAACTGCCGAAGACGCCGGAGGACTATCCGGTCAACTATGTCCTCGACGGACAGCAGCGCCTGACCACCCTCTACGGCGTCTTCAACTCGGACGGCAAGACTTCTGATCCGGAGCTTGCCGACCGGTTCAACGTGTGCTTCGTGCCTTCCACCGAGGAGTTCATCCATTACGCTGAGGCGGATCCGAAAACCTCGATCAACCTTCGTGTCATCCTCGACACGACGAAGCTGCTTCCCGAGATGACGCGCTTCGACGACGAGAAGAAGACGGTGATCGCAAATCTTACCGAGCGCTTCAAGGACTACGAATTCCCTGTCGTCACAATCAGGGATCGCACCAACCAAGAGGTCTGTCGGGTATTCCAGCGCATTAACTCGTCAGGGACGAGCCTCAGCACTCTCGAACTGCTCGCGGCCTGGACGTGGTCGGATCAGTTTGATCTTAGGAAGGAGATCGAGGGGGTTCTCGACAAGCTGTCGGACAAGGGATACGACCAACTTGATGAGGGGCTGCTCATGCGCAGCCTCGCGGCTGTGGTGCTGAACAGGATCGACGCCGATGCGTTAGTGGACACGCCGCCGGAGAATTTGATCGACGGTATGCTGCGCTTGAAGCAGGCGATCTACGCCGCCGTGGATTTCCTGGAGAAGGAACTGCACATCAAGAACGTCGTCTTCATCCCATTCCCAATCATGTTCGTACCGCTTGTGAAGTTCTTCTCACTGACGCTGAAGCCGAACGCAGCGCAGATGGCTGGGCTCAAGCGATGGTTCTGGTTTGTTTCTTTCACTCAGCGCTATAAGGCGGGTACCAATGTTGCTGTCATGGAAGATATTGATTCGATGTACGCTCTGGCGAATGGAAAGCCGGTGTTCGACTCGTTCAATGCTGAAGTTCCGCCCAGCCTTTTCATGAAGACCTGGCGTATCAATTCGACTGCGGCTAAGGCCACCATTTGTCTCCTTGCGCAGTACGCCCCACGCAGTTTCCTGTCGAACAGTCTGGTGGACCTGAGCACGGCCATGTCCGCGTACAACGCGCGCGAGTTC
>CAJAOB010000279.1 GCA_903941205.1 uncultured Burkholderiales bacterium
ACTCAAACAACTCAATGACGGCACTGGGAGCAATCGCCTGAAGATCGGAAACCGGAACCGTCACGGCTCAAACACCTCGCGGAAGGTGGCGCGGATCTGGTTGTTGTTGCAGTTGCTCAGCGTGGTCTGCCACTCCTCGCAAACATATTTGCCAGCGCTGCCACGAGGGGGGGTCCAGTCAAATGATTCCACTCCACCGCGCGCATCGAGAAAGGCCAGGATCGTGTCCCGCTCGGTGTCATCGCGGTTGGAGAACACTAGGCTCCACTCCTTCGGGTTGGTGTTGAGGCCAAAGCGAATCCGTTGTTCATAGCCGTCGCCCGCCTGAAACTTCCGCGCCCGCGGCTTGCTGGCCTCAGTGGCCTCGAAGCTTGGTGTGTAGGTGAAGGTTGCCATGAGTTACGCCATCAACAGGCCGCCAGGCCGTTTCTGCTTGATCAATTCTGCCTGCACTGCCTGGGAAATCACGCGACCAAGTTGCTCGCCACGGCCACTGTCACCTTGAACGCTACTGCCACTGGCATCGACGTTCACCACCACGCTGGTATTGCCGCCGCCACCGCCCTGCATCGCCACAGGGATGCGCCGGCCATCCGGGAGGGGTACGTAAGCCTCGGGCTTGGAACCCTCGCCATAGAGCGCCAGTTGAGGGGAGTTGGCGATACCTCCTGAGGCGTACTTCTTAAGCGGCACAGGCCCGTCGCCGGTCATGATGCCGCCGTTTGCAAACTGGAAGCCGGGGAACAAGCCGCCAAGTGCTTTCACAATTGGCGCAATGATCGCAGCGCGGATTGCAATGCGCGCCAGGTCCTTCAGAATGCTGGCCGCCAGCTCCTTGAAATTAGCCTTGCCAGTGGTGACGAAGGCCGTCAGCTGATCCTCAAGCCCCTGCAAACCGCTAACCACGGCATCGCCGATAGCGCCGCCAAGATCTTTGACGCTGTTGTAATACTCCTGAAGTTTCCCTTTGATGCCTTCGCCGATCGACTCGCTGTCAGCCTTCTGCTTTGCGGTAGCAGCATCAAGTGCTGCAGCGCGCTCACGCAGCAGACGGACGTGCTCGGCGAGGGCTGGATTGGTCTGGGCAAGGATGTCCAGCTGCAGCAGGTTGACCTCGGCGTTGAGCTTCTCCAGCTCGGTCAGCTCGGTCTTGCCTCGCACCACTTCTGCGATCTTGGCGTCGTATTCGGCAACGCTGGGCAGCAAATCCTTCAAGCCCTGCAGGTAGTTCTGATTTGCCAGATCCACGTTCGCCCGTGATAGCTGGTCGACCAGATCCGCAAACGGTTTCACGTCCAGCGAGCCGCCGGCTTTGTTGACTTCGCGAGCTAGCTCAACGACGTTGAGGGTGAGCTCTTTGACCTTTCGATTGTTCTCGGTGATCGCTGCATCGCGTTCCAGGAACAGCTGATCGGTAGGCGTTGCACCGACGCTCTCGTAAGCCGCAACCACATCCGCAACGCTGTTGCGCAGTTGATCCTGCAGGCTGATCGCCTTCTGGGTCAAGGTGGCGCGCTGCTCCAGCAATCGCTCCTGCTCAGTGGCTGCGCGCTTGGCTTCAGCTGCTCTACGTTTAGCCTCTGTCGCCGCTTTTGCATCAGAGCTGCTGGTGTCCAGCTCCAGGTTGCGCCCACGTGGGCGGCGCCCGGTGCCGGGGGAGGGGGCGTCGGTGAAGATTTTTTGAAGCTGAGCATAATCGCTCTTTGCTTGCTCGACAAAATTACTAATCCTGTTGGCAAATATCTCACCAGCTCCCGCAAAATCTCCTTGCAATGCTTTGCTAATTGCTTGAAATGCAGCTACTGCATTTTTGATCAGCACATCAATAAGCTTGATGGTGACAAAGATCGCGCTGGCAACAAGGCGAATGCCAAGCTTGATAACATCAAACAACGAGGACCAGTCTTGCTCAGTGTTAAAGAGGTCACCAAACACTTCAAGAATTGACTGCAACGCCGGCAGCAACGCATCCGTCAGCTCAAGCCCGAAGCCTTGGGTCTTGATGCCGAACTCGGTAATGGTGTCGTTAAACAGATCAGAACGAGCAGCGAAGTCCTCGCCCACCTTGTAGCTGAACTTCTCCATGCTGGCCGCGCCTTCATTCAGCAGCGGAATCAGATCAGCGCCAGACTTGCCGAACAATGCCACCGCTGCGGCTGCCTTTTGCGCACCGTCCGGCATGTCGGCAAAACGATTAGCAATCTGCTTCAGCGCTTTATCGGCCGGCACTACCTGACCATTGGCATCCTTTACGTTGACACCCAGTGCCTGGAACTTCCGCCCTAGATCTTCATTGCCCTCGGCCGCCTTGACCAGATTCACATTGAGCTTGGTAAGTCCCTTGCCCAGGGTCCCCACGTCCACGTCCGCCAGCTTGGCTGCGTTGCCAATGCCGATCAGTGCATTAGCCGCCACGCCGGTCTTGGCTTGCAGGTTGAACAGCTCATCGCCTGCATCAATCGACTTCTTCACGACCGCGCTCAGACCCGCCACCAGTGCGCTGCCAGCAATGGCCGCGCCAAAGCCTGCCACTGCGCCCTTGAGGCTGTTGAATCCCAGAGCAGCGTTCTTTGCCTGGCCTTGCAGGCCCTGCATGGAATTGCCAAGCCGGCGAATGTTGTTCTCGCCTTGGACGTCCGCCTTGATACGGAGCATGGCGTCCATGTTCATTGCCATGTCAGCTGCTCCTGCTGTTGATCGTGACCATCGCCGCTGCTTCCATCACCTGCAGGTCCTCCAGGAGCGCGCGCTGGTCTTGTACTTCATACATCATAAACAGCCAAGCTAGTGCCCCATAGTCCAGGCCCAGAACGCCATTCATGGTCGTGCGCCACTGGGTTTGCACTCGCAGGAACATCTCAACCACAGGCCAGTTCTCCTCCCATACCTCAAAGTCATCAGTGCGGGGTTGCTCTGGCAGTGTCACGCCAAGAATGGCGGCATCATCTTGACTATCATCTTTGACGCCGCCGCCGGCCCAATGCTCGGCGGCCTCTGTCAGTTTTTTCTCTTGGCTCCCTTGATGCTGTCCATGTAAGCCTTCAGCACCGCGACCGCGAGGAAGGGCACCTCAAGCAGCTGCTCGAGCGCCTTCTGGCTGTAGGGAATCTCCTTGCCGTCGTCACCTGTCACACCGGACCAGCCGACCAGCACATCAGCCGAGATCTCGGTGATGCGCTCCAGCTCTCCTAAATCCTCAAGCTTCTGCAGCTCGGCCACCATTGGGCCAATCTTGCTCTGTGGCAGGCGCTTGAACTCACCATCAAATGTCTGCCGTTCGTGCCGGCCGCCATCGACAGGGA
>CAJAOB010000280.1 GCA_903941205.1 uncultured Burkholderiales bacterium
CCCAACCGGCAATGATCACTCCGTAAACCTCGAGCGAGGTGATCGCCATGAGGAACAGCAAGCCGGCGTTGATGTTGGCCAGCGCCACTTCCGGACCGAAGGGAATGACCGCCCAGGCCGCAAGCGCAGGCATGATGGTCATGATCGGGCCCAGCACGAACAAGCCCTTGCTGGCGGCCGTCGGCATGATGATCTCTTTGGTCAGCAGCTTGAGCGCATCGGCAATCGGTTGCAACAGACCAAAGGGACCGACGCGATTGGGGCCCAGGCGGATCTGCGTGAAACCGATCGCCTTGCGCTCCCACAGCGTGAGGTAGGCCACGCAACCCATGAGCGGCAACAGCACCACGACAATCTTGATGAGTGTCCACAACACAGGCCAGACAGTGGTCGGCCAGATACCGCCCAGAAGGCCTTGCCCGACCATAAACAAAGTGTCGATCATGCGCTGGCCTCTTGCACTTCACGGGCGGCGGCCTGGCGGGCGTCGGCTGTCAGTTGCAGCGCGGGTGCCCGACGAACCAGACCGTCGAGTTGATAAATAGCAGCGACCGCCGGGCGGCCAGCCCGCTCGCCAGACATCAGCACCTGGGTCTGCGTGGCGTTGCCTAGTTTGTCAGCTGGCACCTGGCTCTGCGCTGGTACAGGGGCGCCAAACACCTGCGCCAGCACGTCGGCCGACGATTCGAAGTCAAAGCCCGGCAATCCCAGCATGTTGCCCAAGACGCGCAGCACCTTCCAGGCTGGACGGGTTTCGCCCAGCGGCTTGACCACGGCATGAAAGCTCTGGATGCGCCCTTCGGCGTTGACAAAAGTGCCGGGGGTTTCAGTGAACGGCGCAATCGGCAGCAGCACGTCTGAAAACGCCATGTTGGCCTTGAACGGGCTGAGCGTGACGACCATTTGTGTCTTGCTCAGGCTGGCAGCGGCTTGTGCGCCAGCAGCCGAATCGAACTCGGGCTCATTATTGAGGAGAAACACCGCCTTGAGCTGGCCGTCCAGCATCTGGCCGGCATTCAAACCGGTCGCCTGCGGTTGCGCACCAGCGAGCTGTGCGCCCACGGTGTTGGCGGCTTCGGTCAGGTAACCGACGCTGGCGCCGGTTTGCGCAGCAATCCAGTTGGCCAGCGCCAGCAAGCTGCTGGCCTGGGCATGGTGCGCGGCCGCATTACCCAGCAGGATGGCTTTGCGCTCGCCCGACAGCAGCGAGCCCGCGATGGCCTGCGCCACCTCGCTGATCGCCGTCGCCTGGACGCCGGAAGGCAGCGCCGCGCCCGTGCTCGCGGCGACCGCAGCAGCAATGCCCGCAAGGCTGCCAAGCCAATCAGCCGGCTCGGCCAGCAAGGCACCCGCCAGCGGCAGGGCCCAGGCATCGGCGGCGGCGAGTTCACGGTCAGACACCAGAGCGTTGACTGCACATCCCTTGCGCGCGGCCTGGCGAATGCGTTGAGCAAACAGCGGATGGTCTTTGCGCAGGTTGGAACCCACAACGAGCACGCGCTGCAGGTCGGACAGCGACGCGATGGACGTGCCCAGCCAGCGGACGGATTCGGCGGCTGCAAATTCTGCATTGCGCAGCCGGTAGTCGATGTTGTCGCTGCCCAGACCGCGCATCAGCGCGCCGGCCAGGTACAACTCTTCAACCGTGCTGTGCGGGCTGGCCAGGGTACCGATGCTGCCAGCGCCATGGTCGGCCTTGATCAGCTTGAGGCCGTTGGCCACGTACTCGAGCGCGGTTTGCCAGTCGACGGTTTCCCAGCGCCCGCCCTGCTTGATCATCGGGCTGCTCAGCCGCTCGTTGGTGTTCAGCGATTCATACGAGAAACGGTCGCGGTCAGACAGCCAGCACTCGTTGACTTCTTCATTTTCAAGCGGCAACACGCGCATGACCTTGTTGTTCTTGACCTGGACGACCAGGTTGGCACCGGTTGAGTCGTGCGGGCTGATGGACTTGCGGCGTGACAGTTCCCAGGTGCGGGCGCTGTAACGAAAAGGCTTGCTGGTCAGCGCGCCCACCGGGCAGATGTCAATCATGTTGCCGGAGAGTTCGGAGTCCACCGACATGCCGACAAAGGTTTCGATCTCGGCGTGCTCGCCGCGGTGCGACATGCCCAGCTCCATCACGCCGGCGACTTCCTGTCCAAAACGCACGCAGCGCGTGCAATGGATGCAGCGGCTCATCTCTTCCATGGAGATCAGCGGGCCGACGTCCTTGTGGAAGACGACGCGCTTTTCTTCTTCATAACGCGAACCGCTGCCGCCATAACCGACCGCCAGATCTTGCAACTGACACTCGCCGCCCTGGTCGCAGATCGGGCAGTCCAGCGGGTGATTGATCAGCAAGAACTCCATCACGCCCTTTTGGGCCTTGATGGCTTTGTCGTTCTTGGTGTGAATGATCATGCCCTGCGTGACGGGCGTGGCGCAAGCCGGCATCGGCTTGGGCGCTTTCTCCACGTCGACCAGGCACATGCGGCAGTTCGCCGCGATGCTGAGCTTCTTGTGGTAGCAGAAATGCGGAATATAGGTGCCGACTTTTTCAGCCGCATGCATGACAGTGCTGCCTGCGAGCACTTCCACTTTTTGACCGTCGAGTTGTATTTCAACCATGGTGAATCACTTTGCAGCCGCTTCAGGCGTAAACCGGGACCACACAGGTCTTGTGGGTAATGTGGTGCTCGAACTCGGCACGGAAATGCTTGATCATGGCGCGCACCGGCATGGCTGCTGCGTCGCCCAGCGCACAGATGGTGCGGCCCTGAATGTTGTCCGACACCGAATTCAACATGTCGAGATCGCTGGCCCGCCCGTGGCCGTTTTCAATGCGCTCGACCATGCGCCAGAGCCAGCCCGTGCCTTCGCGGCAAGGCGTGCACTGGCCGCAGCTCTCGTGCATGTAGAAGTAAGACAGCCGCAGCAGGCTTTTGACCATGCAACGGGTCTCGTCCATCACGATGACGGCGCCCGAGCCCAGCATCGAGCCGGCCTTGGCGATCGAGTCATAGTCCATGTCGGTGGCCATCATGATGTCGGCGGGCAACACGGGCATGGAGGACCCGCCGGGGATCACGGCCTTGAGCTTGCGACCGCCGCGCACGCCGCCTGCCAGTTCCAGCAGTTTGGCAAAGGGCGTGCCTAGCGGAATCTCGTAATTGCCCGGTCGCTCGACGTCGCCGCTGATGGTGAATATCTTGGTGCCGCCGTTATTGGGTTTGCCACACTCCAGATAGGCCTGCCCGCCGTTACGGATGATCCAGGGCACGGCCGCGAAGGTCTCGGTGTTATTGATGGTGGTCGGCTTGCCGTACAGACCAAAGCTGGCCGGAAACGGCGGCTTGAAGCGCGGCTGGCCCTTCTTGCCTTCGAGCGACTCAAGCAAGGCGGTTTCTTCGCCACAGATGTAGGCGCCAAAGCCGTGCGCAGCATGCAACTGAAAGCTATGGCTGCTACCCAGAATGTTGTTGCCCAAAAGCCCGGCCGCGCGGGCTTCCTCAAGCGCTTCTTCAAAACGGCGGTAGGTGGCGAAAATCTCGCCGTGAATGTAGTTGTAGCCGACCGAGATGCCCATGGCATAGGCTGCAATCGCCATGCCTTCGATCACGACATGCGGGTTGTACTGCATGATGTCGCGGTCTTTGGCTGTACCCGGCTCGCCTTCGTCGGAGTTGCAGACGAGGTATTTCTGACCCGGAAACTGACGCGGCATGAAGCTCCACTTCAGGCCGGTCGGAAAGCCAGCGCCGCCACGACCACGCAAACTCCCGGCCTTGACTTCGGCGATCACCTGGTCGGGCGTCATGCCCTCGCCGCCATCGGCGCCAAGGATCTTGCGAAGTGCCTGGTAGCCGCCGCGGGCTTCGTAGTCTTTGAGGCGCCAGTTGCTGCCGTCCAGACCCGCCATGATTTGCGGGTTGATGTGACGGCCATGAAAGGAAGTCTGCACGCCAGTGGCGGCAAACTGCGAGAGAACGCTCGATGCAGTCGTCATGGTTGTTGCGCCTCGGCCGATGTCAGACCGTCTATCAGTTGGTCCAGTTTCTCGTTGTTCATGAAGCTGCACATGTGCAGGTCATTGACCAGCATCACCGGAGAGTCTGCGCAAGCGCCAAGGCATTCGGACTGCTGCAAGGTGAACAAGCCGTCAGCGGTGGTGCCACCCATGGTGACGCCCAGCTTCTTTTCCAGAATGGGGTCGAGGGTGGCACCCGCGAGGGCCATGGCGAGCAGGAGGGAGTTGTCGATCAGGCCGAATTCAAAGTCGTTCTGTGTTTCGGTGTCCATGAACATCCCAAGCTCGTCGTCATCGAACCCGGCGACCTCGGCGCCCACCGCGCCGGCCCCGGAGGCCCCAGCGGCCATCGACGGAGGCATCATCGGGCCGTTCGGCATCTGTTGAGG
>CAJAOB010000281.1 GCA_903941205.1 uncultured Burkholderiales bacterium
GCAAAACGCCAGGCCATCCGGAAGTCGGCTACACCCCCGGCGTCGAGACCACCACCGGCCCGCTGGGCCAGGGCGTGACCAATGCGGTCGGCATGGCGCTGGCTGAAAAACTGCTCGCGCAAGAGTTCAACCGGCCCGGCCACGAGGTCGTCAACCACCACACCTATGTCTTCATGGGCGATGGTTGCCTGATGGAAGGCATCAGCCACGAAGCCGCGGCCCTGGCCGGCGCCTGGAAACTCGGCAAGCTGATCGCCCTCTACGACGACAACGGCATTTCGATTGACGGCCAGGTCGCGCCCTGGTTCATCGACAACACCGCCCAGCGCTTTGCCGCCTACGGCTGGAACGTCATCGGCCCCCTCGACGGCCATGACGCCGACGCCGTCGACGCCGCCATCGCCCAGGCCAAAGCCGCCAGCGACAGCAAACCCACCCTGATCATTTGCAAGACCCACATCGGCAAAGGCTCGCCCAACCGCGCTAACACCGCCAAAGCCCATGGCGAGCCGCTGGGTGCCGAAGAAATCAAGCTCACCCGCGAAGCCCTGAACTGGCCGCACGCCGCCTTCGAGATGCCGCAAGACGTCTATGACGCTTGGGACGCCAAGTCCGCCGGCCAGGCCCGTGAAGCCGCCTGGAACGCCCGCTTTGCCGCTTACCAGGCCGCCTTCCCGGTGGAAGCTGCCGAACTGCTGCGCCGCATGAAGGGCGAGCTGCCCAAGTCCTTCTCGCAACTCGCCGTGGACACCGTGGTCGGCGCGCACACCAAGGCTGAGACCGTGGCCTCGCGCAAAGCTTCCCAGCTCGCGCTTGAATCCTTCACCGCCGGCCTGCCCGAACTGCTGGGCGGCTCGGCCGATCTGACCGGCTCCAACCTCACCAACACCAAGAGCACGCCCAACCTGCGCTTTGACGCGCAAGGCGCGGTGGTGCTGACAGAGACGGCTGACGGCCAGAAAATCGGCGGGCGCCACATCAACTACGGCGTGCGCGAATTCGGCATGGCCGCCATCATGAACGGCATCGCGCTGCATGGCGGCTACATCCCTTACGGCGGCACCTTCCTGACCTTCAGCGACTACGGCCGCAACGCCATCCGCATGGCCGCGCTCATGAAACTGCGCGTGGTGCACGTGTTCACGCACGACTCTATCGGCCTGGGCGAAGACGGCCCGACGCACCAGTCGATCGAGCACGCTGCCAGCCTGCGCCTGATCCCCAACCTGGACGTCTGGCGTCCGGGCGACACCGCTGAAACCGCCGTCGCCTGGGCCGTGGCCCTGCAAAACAAAAACAAGCCGACCGCGCTCTTGCTCAGCCGCCAGAACCTGCCTTACGCGCCCAAGGACGACCTCGGCCAGATCAGCAAAGGCGCTTACGTGCTGGCCGAGCCTGAAGAAGTCGGCCTGAAGAAAAAGGCGCAAGCCGTCATCATCGCCACCGGCTCCGAAGTGCAGCTCGCGCTGAAAGCGCAGGAGCTGCTGGCCAAAGAATTCAAGATCGCTGTGCGCGTGGTTTCCATGCCCAGCAACACCACCTTCGACAAGCAAAAAGCCGCTTACAAGTCCGAAGTGCTGCCTGAAGGCATTCCACGCATCGCCGTCGAGATGGGCGTGACCGACGGCTGGTGGAAATACGGCTGCGCCGCCGTCGTTGGCATCGACAACTACGGCGAGTCAGCCCCGGCGCCGGTGCTGTTCAAGCACTTCGGCTTCACGCCGGAAAACGTCGCCAACACCGTGCGCAAGGTCTTGTTCAAAAAATAAGCCGACCATGGCGCCAGCCCGGGCTTGGGCCGGGGGGCGCCGCCGGCCCTTCGCTGCGCCGTCTTCCTTGTCCGATTCCCCCTGATTGCACCGATTCAATCCCACCGATTCAACTACCCAGGAGCTCCAGCAGATGACCATTCAACTCGGTATCAACGGCTTTGGCCGCATCGGCCGCAACGTCTTGCGCGCCGCCGTGCAAAACTTTTCCGACATCCAGATCGTCGGCATCAACGACCTGCTCGAGCCCGAGTACCTGGCTTACATGCTGCAGTACGACTCGGTGCACGGCCGCTTCAAGGGTTCGATTTCGGTCGAAGGCAACACGCTGATCGTCAACGGCCACAAGATCCGCCTGACGCAAGAGCGCGACCCGGCGGCGCTCAAATGGAACGAGATCGGCGCCGACATCGTGCTCGAGTCCACCGGCCTGTTCCTCGACAAAGTCACGGCTGAAAAGCACCTGGCCGCCGGCGCCAAGAAAGTCATCCTCTCGGCCCCGAGCAAGGACGACACGCCGATGTTTGTTTACGGCGTCAACGACAAGACCTACGCCGGTCAGACCATCATCTCCAACGCCAGCTGCACCACCAACTGCCTGGCCCCTGTGGCCAAGGTGCTCAACGACAAATGGGGCATCAAGCGCGGCCTCATGACCACGGTGCATGCCGCCACCGCCACGCAAAAAACCGTCGACGGCCCGAGCAACAAGGACTGGCGCGGCGGCCGCGGCATCCTCGAGAACATCATTCCGTCGAGCACCGGCGCTGCCAAAGCGGTGGGCGTGGTCATCCCCGAGCTCAATAAAAAGCTCACCGGCATGTCGTTTCGCGTGCCCACCTCAGACGTCTCGGTGGTGGACTTGACCGTCGAGCTGAACAAGGAAGCCACGTACCAGGAAATTTGCGCCGAGATGAAAGCGCAAAGCCAGGGCGCGCTCAAAGGCATCCTCGGTTACACCGAGGACAAGGTGGTGGCCACCGACTTCCGCGGCGAGACTTGCACCAGCGTGTTTGACGCCGACGCCGGCATCGCGCTGGACAGCACTTTCGTCA
>CAJAOB010000282.1 GCA_903941205.1 uncultured Burkholderiales bacterium
GCAACCCCTTATCGACACGCTCAACAGCTATGTCCAGCGCCTGGGGCGTTTGATCGATATCCGCAAGCGCTTTCTGGACAACGCTGCGCACCAGCTGCGCACGCCGCTGACGGTGCTCAAGACGCAGCTGGCGCTGGCCGAGCGTGAAACCCTGGCGGCGGGCGCCAGCGCCGCCGTGACGGCAGCCATACGCACCACCGACAACGCCGTCCACCTGACCGAGCAGTTGCTGGCGTTGACGCGCGCCGAACACGCGCCCGACATGGAAGCGCCGCAGGCGGTGGACCTGGTCGCGCTGGCCCGCGAGGTGACCCAGTCCATGTGGCATCAGGCACAGGAGCAGCATCATGATCTGGGCTTTGAAGGCACTACCACCGAGAGCGTGGTGCAGGGCGTGCCGCTGCTGATCCAGGAGGCTTTGCGCAATCTGGTGGACAACGCCTTGGTCCATGCCGGCGCCGGGGTGGTTGTGACGGTCCGGGTGGGCCCGGGTTGGCTGGAGGTGGAAGATGCGGGTGTCGGCATTGCGCCGCGTCATCAGGCCCATGTGTTCGAGCGTTTTTACCGGGCTGAGGCCAGCGCCGTGCGCGGCAGTGGCCTGGGTCTGGCCATCGTGCAGGAAATCGCTCGCCAGCATGGCGCCGCGCTCAGCTTGACCAGTCCGTGTGCAGCTGGCCGGGGCACCTGCATTCGCCTGCAATGGCTTTGACGGCCAGCCTGGCGGCCAGTTCCTCAGCCAGTCTCTCTTCGAGTCTGGCGGCGCCAGCTAGCGCGTAGCGCCTACAGCCAGCGCAGTGGCCCGGCTTTGCGCCAGCGCAGCTGCATCAGGCTCGGCCTGCGTTGGCCAGCCGCTCAAATGCGGCTCGCAAATGCTGGCCAGCGCCTGGGCCCATTCGGGGCTGTCGTTCAGGCAGGCGATGTAGTGGAAGGTCTCGCCGCCGGCGTGCATGAAGGCTTCGCGGGCTTCGTCGTTGATTTCTTCCAGGGTTTCCAGGCAGTCGCCGGTAAAGCCCGGGCACATCACGTCGACCCGCTTGACGCCGGCCTGGGCCATGGCCACGAGCGTCGGCTCCGTGTAGGGTTGCAGCCATTTGGCCTTGCCAAAGCGCGACTGGAAAGTCACCTTGTAGCGGTCTTTGGCAAGGCCCAGGGCTTCGGCCAGCAGGCGGGCGGTTTTGTAGCACTCGCAGTGGTAGGGGTCGCCCAATTCGAGCGTGCGCTGCGGCACGCCGTGAAAACTCCTCACCAGTTGTTCGGGCTGGCCGTGCGTGGCCCAGTGCGCCCGTACCCGTGCGGCCAGCGCCGCGATGTAGCCGGCATCGTCGTGGTAGTGGTTCATGAAGCGCAGCTCTGGCAGGCGCCGCACCTTGGCCGCCCAGGTGTAGACGGCGTCAAATACGCTGGCCGTGGTGGTGGCGCTGTATTGCGGATAGGCCGGCACGATCAGCACACGCGTGATGCCCATCTCCTTGAGCGCATTGAGTTGCGAGGCGACGGACGGGCTGCCGTAGCGCATGGCGTAGCGCGTCACCACCCGGTGGCCGCGTGCCTGCAAGGCCTGGCCGAGCAGTTGCGACTGTTTATCGGTCCAGACTTTCAGGGGCGAGCCCTCGGGGGTCCAGATGCTCGCGTACTTGGCGGCTGATTTTTTGGGCCGAACCCGCAAGATGATGCCGTGCAGGATCAGCCACCAGATCGGCCTTGGAATTTCGACCACCCGCTGGTCGCTCAGAAATTCGGCAAGGTAGCGGCGCAGCGCAGGTGCCGTGGGCGCCTCGGGCGTGCCGAGGTTGCAATACAGCACTGCCGTGGTGGCGCCCTGCGCGGGCGACTCGCCGTGGCGGAATTCGGGTTCGGTAGAAAAGGGCATGTGCGATATTCTCCCCTACCTATGCTGGATATCTCAAAAATCAGAGCCATCACGCTCGACCTGGACGACACCCTCTGGCCGATCTGGCCGACCATTGAGCGGGCCGAAAAGGCGCTGCAACACTGGTTGCTCGATCATGCGCCGCGCACTTCCCGCCTGCTTGCCGATCCGGCGGCCCGCCTGACCTTGCGCCACGAGGTGATGGCGGCCTGGCCGGCGCATCACCATCAACTGAGCTTGCTGCGGCTCGAGGCCATCCGGCTGGCGCTGCGGCGTTCGGCGGAAGACGAAGCGTTGGCCGAGCCGGCTTTCGAGGCGTTTTTTGAGGAGCGGCATCGCGTGACGCTGTTCGATGACGTGCTGGAAGGCCTGGCGTTTTTGTCCGCACGATTTCCACTGGTGGCGCTGTCAAACGGCAATGCCGATCTCGCGCGGGTCGGGCTGGGTGCCTATTTTCGCGGTGCCATCAGCGCGCAAGTGTTCGGGGTGGGCAAGCCCGATCCGCGGATATTTCAGGCTGCGGCCACGGCCGCTGGCGTGCTGCCCGGGCAAGTGCTGCACATTGGCGATGACGCCGAACTTGATGTTCTGGGCGCGCTGGACTGCGGCATGCAGACGGTCTGGCTCAATCGCGAGGACAAGTTGTGGCCGCATGCGGCCGAGCCGCATGAAACCGTCAGCACCCTGACCGAGTTGACGGCACTTTTTTCCTGATATTTCCGGGTGTTTTGCCGGGCCTTTGCCCGAGCGTCCACTCAAATTTTTTCTGACTTTCAAGGATGAAGCGCCCATGACGCTGAAGATTTACGGCATTGCCGCCTCCCGCGCCTCGCGCCCGCTGTGGGTAGCGCACGAATTAGGGCTGGCCTACGAGCATGTGGCGCTGCCTTACCAGGGCGGCGCGACACGCACGCCCGAGTTTCTGGCGATCAACCCCAATGGCCACATCCCCGTGGTGGATGACGATGGCGTGCTGGTCTGGGAGTCCATGGCCTGCGCGCTGTACCTGGCCGAGCGTTTCAAGGCGGCCGATGGCAGCAGCCTGGCGGCTGCGAACCATGCCGAACGCGCCGAGATTTTGCGCTGGACTTTCTGGGCTGTGACCGAGTGTGAAAAAGACGCGCTGACGGTCCTGATGCACACTTTTGTCATGCCACCCGATCGTCGCAAACCCGAACTTGCCGAAGAAGCTGCGCGCCGGCTGGTGGCGCCGCTCAAGGTGCTGGAGCAGCATCTGGGCGGATCAGCCCAGGAGTCGGCCCGCGCCTGGCTGGCCGGGGAACGCTTCACGGTGGCAGACATTGCCCTGGCATCCGTGCTCGCCTGGGTACGGCCTGCGGCGCATTTGCTGGCCGCTTGCCCGCACAGCGCCGATTGGTTGGCGCGTTGCCTGGCGCGGCCGGCGCAGTTGCAGGTGCGCGCCATGGCCCAGGTGAAAGCGTGAGGCTTGGCCCGGTCTTGGCTGGCGCTCAATGGCCGCCAGCCGGGGCGCCATCGCCTTGGGCCAGCAGCCGTGCGGCCGCCAGCCCGGAACGCACTGCGCCTTCCAGCGTGGCGGGATAAGGCCCGTCAATGTAGTCACCGCAGGCCAGCAGACCGGGCGCAATCAAGGCTGCGGGCCGCTGTAAATCGGGCGTGCAGGCGAAAGTCGCGCGCTTTTCAATGATGGTTTGCACCAGCGCCAGCGGCAGCCCGAGCTGGCGCCGGCCTTGCGCCAGCACCTTCGCGCTGATGTCGGTCTTGTCGCCCTGGCTGGCGCTGACCACGAAAGCCAGCAGGCCCGGCCGTGCGCCCAGCTGCCCGCGGTCAAACACAAATTGGGCCGGCTCGCTGGCGCTGGAGACCAGCGCCAGCAGCGGCTGCGGCAAACAGCCTGCTCCAGCGCCCCGGGCCGCCGGCGGCACTTGCGCATAGACCGTGGCAATCGGCTCGTGGCGCAGGTCGCGCGCCAGCGCAAGCCAGCGCTGGATCGCTGCATCGGCGGGCCCGTGGGGCGCGGGCAAGTCATTGGCTGGCAGCGCTGTTTGCACCAGCCGCGCGGCTTCCGTCGGCGGGCAGGCGAGCAAAACAGCGTCAAAAAGCGTGTCGGCCTTGCCTGCCGGATGCAGCGCCTGTCCGGGCGCTTCGGTGCTGATTCGCCAGCCGGCGGCGTGCTGGCTCAGTGCCGTCACGCGCACCCCCGTTTGGACCGAATGGCCGCGGGCGGTCAGCCAGCGCAGCGCGGCGTCTGGCAGCAGCGCGCCCAGGTCTTTGCTTGGCAGCAGCAAGTCTGAAGCGCCGGCCGCGCCAAACAAGGCGTCTTGCAGGACGCGCAAGAACACCTGCGCGCTGGCGCGTTCGGCCGGGGTGTTCAATGCCGACACGCACAGCGGCTCGATCAGCCCCGTCATGGGGCCGGCCGCCAGGCCCTGGCACAGCGCGCTCACGCTGAGCCCGGGGGCGCATTGAAAGCCTGCCGCTTGCCAGCGCAGTGCCAGCCGCAGCAGCGACGCCTTTTCATGCCAGGGCCAGCCCCGTGCGCTGGCGATGCCGATCGCCGCTTGGACAGAAGCAGTCGGTCTGAGCCAGGCCGGCCAGCGCGAAAAATCTGCAAACGCCAGCCCGTCGCCATTTGGGAACCGCAGCCGCAGCGGCAGGCGAAGCAGGTGCGTGTCCGGCGCCACACCAAGTTTTTGCATTAGTTGCAAGGTGCATTCGTAGGCGCCGATCAGGATGTGTTGGCCGTTGTCAAGCGCCAGCGGCTCGCCGTCAGCGAGGATATCCACCCGCCGCGCCCGGCCGCCGGCCGTGCGGGCGCTCTCCAGCAGCGTGACCTGGTGCCC
>CAJAOB010000283.1 GCA_903941205.1 uncultured Burkholderiales bacterium
CCAAGCTGCGGTTCGGGAACCACCGGCGCCTCCTTCAGAGCGGCACTCCATTGCCGGACCGCTTACAAGAATATGCCCTTCACGTGACACGCCAACCGGGCGGCCGATCAGCCTGACCAGCGCATCTCGAGCCTCTTCCGCTGAGGCTCGCGGGCATGGCTGATTGGACCTGCAGCTACCGTCGCTTTCGCGCGCAGCGATGCCAGACAGGCGGATACGCGGACCTTCGGCGCACCAGACCGGCCCATCGCCGTCCCAGACCCGTGTCGGCGTGCAAGTAAACGTCGTGCCTTGCGGTGCAATCACTGCGGCAGCGGTCATGATCAGAAATTCAAATATTGTCGTGTCCTCGGGTTTTGGAGGCTTTGTACCGGTCAGGCGCGAGACATAGAGGAAGGCGCTCGGCCATGAAACCCGGAACCAAACCCAAGCCGACCCACCTGAAGCTGGTCACGGGCAATCCCGGCAAGCGGGCGCTGAACCGCAAGGAGGCCAAGGCCAAAGCGGCCATTCCCGCACCGCCGCATCACCTGACCGCAGATGCGGTCGAGGAATGGAACCGCGTGGCGACCGAGCTCTTCAACCTCGGGATCCTCTCCGAGATCGATCGGGCCGCGCTCGCGGCCTACGCCATGGCGTATGGCCGCTGGGTTCAGGCCGAACGCGCGATCGCGAAGATGGCCGAGAAGGATCAACTTACCGGCGGCCTCATGATCAAGACATCGAACGGCAACGCAATCCAGAACCCGCTGGTAGGCACCGCCAACAAGGCGGCAGCGGATATGATGCGTTACGCCGCAGAATTCGGGATGACGCCGAGTGCCAGGAGCAGGATTGCGGCCCAGCCGCCAGAAGAAGGCACGGACCCCGCCGACCGCTTCTTCGCATGACAGGACACTGGCCTATGCCACTGCGGTGGTCTCGGGCGAGATTGTCGCCGGACCGCATGTTCGCAATGCCTGCAAACGGCACATCGCGGACCTGAAGCGGAAAGACGGCATCTGGTTCGACCATGATGCCGCAAACCACGCCTTCGCTTTCTTCGAGGAGGTGCTGAAGCTTTCCGAAGGCCAGTTCGAAGGAGAACCCTTCCGGCTTGAGCCGAGCCAGGCGTTCATCGTCGGTTCGCTGTTCGGCTGGAAGCGCAAGGACGGGCGCCGCCGGTTCCGCCGAGCCTACATCGAGCAAGGCAAGGGCAACGGAAAATCACCGGTCGCGGGCGGCATCGGCATTTACGGGATGACCGCCTGCCAGGAGGCCGGCGCCCAGATCTATGCGGCCGCCGCCAAGAAGGAGCAGGCCAACATCCTTTTCCGCGACGCGGTGCGGATGGTCCGGCAATCACCGGCGCTGGCGCGGCGGCTGGAATTCTCCGGCGGGCCGGGCCGCGAGTTCAACATCGCACACCTGTCCTCGGGCAGCTTCTTTCGCCCGGTGTCGCGCGATACCGGCAAAACCGGATCGGGGCCGCGACCCTATTTTGTGTTGGCCGACGAGGTCCACGAGCTGCCCGATCGCTCGATCATCGAGATGCTGGAGCGCGGCTTCAAGTTCCGCCGCGACCCGCTGCTGTTCATGATCACGAACTCGGGCTCGGATCGCAATTCCGTCGCATGGGAGGAACACGAACACGCCATTCGGGTGGCGGCTGGCAATCCCGATGCGGTGACTGACCCGACCTTTCTGGGTCAGGTCCTCGACGATACGACGTTCAGCTATGTCTGCGGGCTTGACGAGGGCGACGACCCGCTGACCGACCCTAGCTGCTGGATCAAGGCAAACCCGCTGCTGGGCGTCACGATCACGGAGCAATACCTCTCGGAAGTCGTGGCACAGGCGAAAGCCATCCCGGGACAATTGAACGGGATCCTGCGGCTGCACTTTTGCGTGTGGACCGATGCCGAGACCGCCTGGATGGCGCGCTCGACGCTCGAGCCGCTGTTGGCGGAGTTCGAACCCAAGGCTGGTGGGTCCGTCTGGCTCGGGCTCGACCTCAGCCAGAACCGGGATTTGACCGCGCTGGCTGCCGTTCAGCGCAATGGCGAGAAAGACGGCAAACCCTGCTTTGACGCATGGGTCGAGGTCTGGACGCCGGGCGATACGCTCAGCGCACGCGTGCTGCGCGACAAGCAGCCCTACGACCTCTGGGTTGCCGACGGGTTTTTGAATGCGCCAACCGGCGAGAACATCAGCTTCCGCCACGTGGCACAGGCCTTGGCCGAGATGGCCTCGGACTATCGGGTCGAGGCCGTGGCCTACGACCGTTACGCCTTCCGGCGGTTCGAAGAACAGGTCGCCGAACTCGGGCTCGACCTCGCCTTTGTCGAGCACCCCCAGGGCGGCACCAAGCGGGCGAAGCCTGCGGGCGAGATGACAGAAGGCCTGTGGATGCCGGGTTCGCTCCGGCATCTGGAAGAACTGATCCTTGAGGGCCGCATCCGGCTCAAACGCAATCCGGTCCTCATCTCGGCAATGATGTCGGCGGTCACGGAGACCGACCGCTGGGACAATAAGTGGCTCTCCAAACAGCGAGCCATCAACAAGATCGACGCAGCCGTGGCGCTGTGCATGGCAGTGGGGGCAGCAATGGCAGGCGGCACCTCCGGCTCGATCGACGACTGGCTGAAGAGCCTAGCCACATGAACCTATTTCAAAAGGCGCTCGGCTACATCGCGCGCTCCATTGGGCTTACGGATCCGCGACTGGCGCAGGCCGTAGGCGGCCGAACGACCACAACCGGTGAACTGGTCTCGACCAGCTCGGTACTTGGCCTTGCCTCGGCATGGGCCTGCGTCAATCTGCTCGCCGGCACGATCGCCTCGCTGCCGCTCATGGTCTATCGGACCAAAGGCGGCGCACGGACAGTTGCCACTGACCATCCGCTTTACCGGATTCTGCACGACAGCCCGAATGCCGACCAGACCGCGGTCGACTTCTGGGAGTTCATATGCGCCTCGATTGAACTGAACGGTAATGCCTATGCCGAGATCATCCGGGGCAGCAATGGCCGGGTGGTCGCTCTCAATGTTCCCATAGCGCCTGAGCTCATGACGGTGCGCCGTCTCCGCGACGGCAGCCTTGAATATGAGTGGTCGGATGGCGGCGTTCGCTCGATCGTCAGTCAGGACAATATGCTCCACATCCGGGGTTTCGGCGGCAACCCGCTGGGAGGCCTCTCGACCCTCAGCTTCGGTCGCCAGACTTTCGGGCTCGCACAAGCCATTGAGCGGGCCTCAGGCGACACGTTCCGAAACGGAGTGCGTCCCTCCGGCCTCCTGAAGACTGCCGACAGCCTGACCCTCGACCAGCGCAAACAGGCAGAGGAACTGCTACAGGAGAAGTTTGCCGGCGCGATCAATGCCGGGCGGCCCATGCTTCTCGACCGGGGTATGGACTGGGTCCAGCTCTCGATCAGCCCGGAAGATGCTCAGATGCTGCAGAGCCGTGCGTTCTCTGTTGAAGAGGTCTGCCGCTTCTTTGGCGTGCCGCCGTTCATGGTTGGTCACACGGAAAAGACGACCAGCTGGGGCACTGGCCTCGAACAACAGACCCTGGGGTTCCAGAAGTTCACGCTGCGCAGGCGATTGAAGCGCATCGAACAGGCGCTTGCCAAGCAGCTGCTTTCGCCCGCCGACCGGCAGGCGGGGCTCGTGATCGAGTTCAACCTTGAAGGTCTGCTGCGCGGTGACAGTGCGGCGCGGGCCTCCTTCTACCAGTCGATGCTGGGGAGCGGCGTGATGACCATCAACGAGGTCCGCGCTCTCGAAAACCTGCCACCCGTCGAAGGCGGCGATGTCCCCCGCATGCAGATGCAAAACGTACCCATCACCCAGACTGGATCAGGCGCAGCGCCCGCAGCGCTTCCGCCTTTAGATCCCGGAGCTACCCCATGAACCATCTCGATTTCATTCTTGATACCAAGGCCGTCACCGAAGATGGCCAGATCGAGGGGCTGGCTGCCGGTTACGGCAACGTCGATGCCGGCGGCGATGTGATCGTACCCGGTGCACTGGCCCGTTCCTTGAAGGGCCGCACCTCGGTTCCGATGCTCATGTATCACGACCAGACCCGCCCAGCTGGGATCTGGACAGACTTTGCCGAGAGCCGCGATGGCCTTGTGGTCAAAGGCCAGCTCTCGCTTTCCTCCCAGATCGGGCAGGAAGCCCACGCCCTCGTTCGCGACGGCGCAATTGGCGGGCTCTCAATCGGCTATAAGACCATTCGCGAACAGATTGTCGGGAAGACCCGCCAACTGCTCGAGCTTGCCCTTTACGAGGTCAGCCTTGTTACCATCCCTATGAACGAGCGCGCGGTTATCACTTCGGTGAAATCCCTCGTTGAGGATGGCCGGCTTCCGACCTTGCCAGAATTTGAGGATTTCCTGCGCGAGGCAGGGTTCTCGAAAAGTCAGGCTACCGCAATCGCGGGCAAAGGCCTGGCACCGCTGTTCCGGAGTGAGTCTGGCAGCACCCCATCCGACTTTCTGTCGGCCTTAAAGGCGCAAATCAGCGCCTGACCCCACTCCCAGACAGGATAAATCCATGAGCGATACTAAGACCGCCGAGCAGCTTGCCGGCGAAGTGAAAGGCGTGCTCGATGCACGCTTTGGTGAAGTCAAATCGAGCCTTGAGGCGAAGCAAGCTGAGCTGCGGGGCGTTCTTGATGCCCGCCACAACGAGATCAAATCCGATCTTGAGGGCAAGCATGACAAGGTGAAGGCGCTTGCCGAGGAAGCGCTGGGCAAAGCGCAGCGCGGTGAAGACCTCTCCAATGCGACCAAGGAACTGGCGGACGAGGCGCTAACTGCGCTCAATGAAGCCAAAGCACGTCTCGCCGATCTGGGCCACGACCGCTTCGAGCGGGAGGTGCGTGTTGTCCAGGCGGCAGGCGCCGTTGGGGCAGACCAGCGGGGCGGTCTTACGCGTGGC
>CAJAOB010000284.1 GCA_903941205.1 uncultured Burkholderiales bacterium
CCCGCCAGCAGAACCAGCTGATGGACAAGATCAAGAAGCGCGGGAAGATGGACCAGTCGGCCGAGGAAAAGCTCGCTGAACAGGCCGATTTTCTGGCTGCCTGCACGGTCAGCTTCAACGGCTTCACCTATCCGCCCGCTGTGGGGCTCGAAGGACAGGAACTGTTTCGCAAGGCCTATGCCGATCCCTCGATCGGCTTCATCGCCACGCAGGTCGTCGCTCACATCAATGACTGGGCAAATTTTACGAAGAGCTCGGCCGAGAGCTGAGCCTTTACGTGCGACAACTGGCGTGGCTGAGCACGGCGCCCAAGCCGCGCTCTACCAAACAAATCAAACCCGACACCGATGCTGAACCGCTGACCCGCCTGCAGCGAATGGCCATCGACGACCTTGCTCCGGACTTTTCCCCCATCCGCACCCCTTGGGTGATCGACTGGCTCATGGAAGTCGGCCCCACCGATCCCGGCGCGATGGGCGCAGTCCCCATCTCCTGGGCCACGATTGGCCAGTGGCAGCACTGCATGGGGCTCGATCTGCCTCCGTGGCTGGTCCGCCTGCTGCGGCGCCTTTCAGTCGAATTCGTCGCCGAGACCGTCCGCGCCCGAGAGCCCGACTGTCCGCCGCCATGGACTGCCACGTCCGTCCTCAACCGTGATGAAGTATCCCGGAAAGTGACCAACGCCTTCCGGGCGCTGATGATGTCGAAGGAGCCCAGCACGTGAAAGCAGGGACCCTCGAAATCGAAATGATCACCAACGTCGCCCGTCTCCAGAAGGAGATGGCTGACATGAAGCGCACAGTGGCTGGTGCAATGGGCGACATGGCGGACAGCGCCTCGCGTGCAGACCGGGCGCTCAATGCGGTCGGGGGCGGCGGTGTCACGCGCATGGGTGGCTCGGCCAAGCTTGCCGGGCACCATGTCCAGAACCTCGTCTTTCAGCTCAACGACATGGTGGTTGGCCTGTTCTCTGGCCAGAAACCCATGACCGTGTTCATGCAGCAAGGCACGCAGATCGGGCAGATCGCGATGCAGGCCGGTGTCGGCATCGGCGGCATGGCCCGGGCGCTGCTGGGGCTCGCAGCCAGCGCTGCGGCGGCAGCGCTGACAAACCCCTATCTTCTCGCAGCCGCTGCTGCCGCTGCACTCGCGTTCGGCGCATTCAAGCTGTTCCAGTCGAGCGTCAAACAGACGGGCGAGCTCGACCGCTATGCGCAAAGCCTCGGCCTCACCAAGAAGGAAATGGAGAAGCTCGGCCCCGTCGGGATCACTGTTGGCGACACCATGAAGGGTCTATGGAAGACCGTCTCGGATGGGCTGAACCTGGGCTCGGTATTCTCGACCCTCAAGGACTGGGCGGTCACGGCCTTTGAGGCGGTGCTGACTGCCGGCAAATACGCCGTCGCCATTCTCTATGCTGGCTGGGTTGGCGGTTTCAATGCGATCCGCGTTACCTGGACAGCACTGCCCGGCGTTATCGGAGAAGCCGCTGTTGGCGCCGCTAACCTCGCGATCAGCGGGATTGAGTATCTGGCTAATAAGGCCATCACTGCCATGAACTGGCTCGCCGAATGGGTGAACCCGGTGCTCGACCGCGTCGGGCTTGCCACCATCACCCGGATCGAAAGCGTTGCTCTGCCGCGTATGGAAAACAGCTTTGCGGGCTCGACTGCCCGCATGGGCGCACAGGTCCGCGACGAGTTTGCGTCAGCCTTTGGAGATGCCATGGGCATGATGGACACCTTTTCAGCGCGGTGGCGGGAAAACAGCATCGCTGCTGCCAAGGCCCGGCTTGCCGCCAAGGCGGAAGAGATCCGAGGTGACAGCACCGACCGTGCCAGCAGCGCCAAGGGCCCCAAGGAAACTGAAGCCGAACGCGCGCTTCAGGCCGCCCGCGACTTTGCCGCCAATCTCGCGCTTGAGACCGCCAAGATCGGCAAGACCCCGATCGAGATCAAGCGGATGGAAGTCGCGATGGCAGCGCTCAAGGCACCGACCGACGAAGCGCGCATTGCCATTCTCGAAGCTGGTGAAGCCTGGGAGCAGGCGACGCGCGCTTTCGCTACCTCGGAGTTCCTGCGCCAGACGGTCGGCCCGCTTGAACAGCAGGTCGCTCTGCTTGGCCAGTCCGCTCGGGCGCAGGCACTCGCCAATCTCGAAGCCGAGCGCGAGCAGATCGTGCTGGAACGCGGGGTCGAAGCCTGGGAGCGATATCGGGCCGCGCGGATCCGGCTGATGGAAGCAGACTTTGCACAAAGCGGTCAGGAGCAGTTCCTCCAAAGCCTGGAGGACATGGTCTCAGCGACGGAAGCAGCGGCCCAGAACATGGCCGATGCCTTCGGCTCGGTAGGCGGCGCAATTGGCGTGATTACGGTCGAGATTACCCGTTTTGCCTCGGCGCAGGTGGCTGCAGCCCAGCGCGTGGCCGAGGCCGAGCGCGAATATGGACGCACCTCGTTTCAGTATGCCGATGCGCGAGCCGCGCAGGCATCGGCTGAGATCAACCACTATGGCAATCTCGCCTCGGCCGCGAAGGGCTTCTTCAAGGAGGGCTCGGACGGCTACAAGGCGCTGTTGGCGGCCGAGAAGGTGTTCCGCGCCTTTGAACTTGCGATCGCCATCAAGAATGCGGCGGTCAAAATCGGGCTGATCGGCGCGCAGACGGCGGCCAAGGTCACGAGCGACACCGCCATGGCAGCTTCAGACACTGCGCGTGCTGGTGTCGAACAGGGCAACTCGATCATTACGACCGGCATCAAGGCAGTCGAAGCGGTGGTCAACGCCATCCGCTCACTGCCATTCCCGCTCAATATTGCGGCAGGCGCCATCACCGCGGGCGTCATTGCCTCTCTCGGTGTCGCGATCAGCGGCGCCTTCGGCGGGTCTCCAAAACTGCCCGCCGCCAATGATGGCACCGGCACAGTGTTCGGGGATAGCACGGCCAAATCGGAAAGCATTGCCAAGGCGATCGACCATCTGCGCGAGGTCGATACGTTGACCATGCGCTACTCCGCCGCCATGCTGGCTTCCTTGCGCAACATCGAGGCCAATATCGGCGGGCTCACCAATCTCATCATTCGCACCAATGGCGCTGAAGCCTCGGCTGCAGGTGTAAACACCGGCTATCAGTCCACGGGCGTGACCGGCCTCATCGGCAGGGGACTGGAAGGCGTCGGGGCCGTTCTGAACAAGATCCCCATCATCGGCGGCATTTTGGGCGGTCTGGTCGGGCTCGTCGGCAAGGCGTTCGGCGCACTGTTCGGCACCAAGACCACCATCACCGGCCAGGGCATCTTTGGACGCGGCCAGTCGCTGGCAGGCATCCTCTCCGGCGGTTTTGACGCGAGCTATTACAGCGACGTCAAGAAGACCAAGAAGTTCCTCGGGATCAGCATGGGCTCGAGCTACTCGACCCGCTATTCCGCTGCCGATGCAGAGCTTGAGCGCCAGTTTTCGCTGATCTTCTCAGGTTTCTACGATGCGATCTCGGCGGCAGCCAGCCCGCTGGGTTTGTCACTGAGCGAGGTTCAGTCGCGTCTGCAGGGCTTTGTCGTCAACATCGGCAAGATCGATCTGAAGGGTCTGACAGGGGCCGAGATCCAGGAGAAGCTGACCGCTGTCTTCGGGGCGGCCGCCGATAATCTCGCCCGCACTGCGGTGCCGGGGC
>CAJAOB010000285.1 GCA_903941205.1 uncultured Burkholderiales bacterium
ACGCTCAGGCGATCAGCGCCACTTTCATTTGTTCCAAACGGGCTTTGACTGAAGTGTCCAGCACCTCGTCACCCACCACAACGCGCACACCGCCTATCAACGCAGGCTCGATCTCGAGCGCTACGTTGAGCTTGCGGCCGAAACGCTTTTCGAGCGTCACTGACAAATCGGCCAGTGCGGCATCATCCAGCGCAAACGCGCTGTAAACCACAGCATCGGCCGAACCAGACTTTGCATTTTTCAAAGTGCGGAACTGGTTGGCGATTTCAGGCAAGGCGCTCAATCGACCGTTCTCGATCACGATGCGCAAGAAATTCCTCGCTTTTTCAGGCAAGGCAGACTTGACAACGCCAGTGACCACCTCAAAGGTCTGCTGCACAGTCACCTTGGGGCCATCGGCGAACTGCTGCAACCGGGCATTCGCGGCAATCGAGGCAAGTTCGTCAAGCCAGGCAGCAGTCGCAGCCAACTCGGTGCCAGAGGCTTTGTATAAGGCCTCTGCGTAGGGTCGGGCAATAGTGGCGAGTTCAGCCATTTTTTACAACTCGGCTTTCAGGCGACCCAGCAAATCGGCATGCACGCTGGCATTGACCTCCTTGAGCAGGATCTGCTCGGCACCTTTGACTGCCAGCACGGCCACCTGTTCGCGCAGCGCTTCACGCGCCTTCACGGTTTGCTGCTCGGCCTCCGCCTGAGCGGCCGCGATGATCTTCGCGCCCTCCTCGGTGGCTTTACCTTTGGCTTCTTCGATCATGGCGTGAGCACGACGCTCAGCCTCCGCCAGGCGCACAGCCGACTCATTGCGCGACTTGGCAAGTTCTTCCTCAACACGCTTGTTGGCGACGGAGAGTTCCGACTTGGCCTTGTCTGCGGCCGCGAGGCCTTCGGCGATCTTGCTGGCACGTTCGTCCAATGCAGCCGCGATGGGCGGCCACACGAACTTCATCGTGAACAGGACCAGCAATGCGAAGACGATAGCTTGCGCTATCAGCGTTCCATTAATGTTCACAGTTAATCTCCCAAAAGCGGGGGTTACAGGCTGCGCTTACTTGACCAGACGAGCGATTTGGGCAAGGAATGGGTTGGCGGTGGCGAACCACAATGCAATACCGGTACCAATAATGAAAGCCGCGTCGATCAGACCAGCCAGCACGAACATCTTGGTCTGGAGTTCACCCATGAGTTCTGGCTGGCGAGCGGCCGCCTCAAGGTACTTGCTGCCCATGATGCCGATACCGATACAGGCACCCAGAGCGCCAAGACCGATGATCAAACCAGCAGCGAGAGCAGCAAAACTAATAACTTCCATGATTGACTCCTAAATTAACAAATAAAAAAACTAAAACGAACCAAATCAATGCGCGTCATGCGCCTGCCCGATGTAGACCAGCGTCAACATCATGAACACAAAAGCCTGCAGCAAGATGATGATGATGTGGAACACTGCCCACGCCCAACCAGCCACCACATGCAGGAGCAACAACATCAGGCTCGACGGCTCGGCGGAGAAGGCCCACGAACCGCCCAGCAAAGCAATCAACATGAAAACCAGTTCTCCCGCGTACATGTTTCCAAAAAGTCGCATACCATGCGAAACGGTCTTGGCCGTGAAGGAGATAAGTTGTTCCGCAAGATTGACCACGGCCAGAATGACCGCAAAAACCGGGTTCTTGCTGGTGCCAAAAGGAGCCGACACCAGTTCATGCGCCCAGCCACCCAAACCCTTGATTTTGATGTTGTAGAAGAGGCAGATAAACAGCACGGAAACCGACAGACCCATGGTGACCGAAAGGTCGGCCGTGGGCACCACGCGCAGGTAAGCATGATGCGGGTCGTGCCCTGCGAGGCCGTAAATCTTGCTCCAGATCTCGGGCAGTAAATCCAGCGGCAACAAGTCCATGGCGTTGAGCAGGAAAATCCAGACAAACACAGTCAAGGCCAATGGGGACACCAACTTGCGACTGCTCGCATTGTGGACGATTGATTTAGCCTGCCCATCAACCATCTCCATGAGCATTTCAACGGCGGCCTGAAAACGACCAGGGGCGCCAGACGTCGCCTTGCGCGCTGCCTGCCAGAGCAATAAAGAACCCAGCACGCCCAGCAAAATGGAGAAAAACAAGGAGTCGATGTTGAAGACTGTGAAGTCAACAATTTCGGTTTGGGGCTTGTTTTGCCAATGCGTGAGGTGGTGAACAATGTATTCACTGGCGGTGGGCGCGTTTGCTGCTTCGGACATTCTTTACTCTTTAAGCAATTTTTCTTTTCCGGCGCACCAGGAGCGCCACCCAATAAACCTTCAGCGTCAGGACCAGACCGATCAGCATGGCCAGCCAGTTCAGATCCGCAATCAAACCAGGGGCCGCCGCCAGCATGAACACACTCACGCCGATCTTGACCGCTTCCCAGACAAAAAAACCAAAACTCGCCAGGGCCGCATTGATCGACGAAAACTGACTCGTCAAACCTCGAGCAAACAAAGCCCCGGGAATTGCAACGACAAGACAGCCGTAAAAGACCGACCCCGCCACCGCTCCCTTGCCCGTCGATGCCCATGCAACACCCGACGCCAGAACGCCGAACGCCAACTGAGCTGCAATCACCCACCAGACCGAAAGGGCGGGAAAGCGCTCTCTCAGCTGTTGCGCCTGCTCCCGGGACAACGGTTCGATGCTTTGCGTAGGTTGCACCGCATGCTGGTCTCGCATTGAAAACCTCTAATTGTCAACGCTGCGATTTACGCCAAGGGAACAAGCCGGCCACTCAGCAAAGCCCTTGATTATACGTAGAAACCCCCACAGCTCGTCAAGGGGTTCGTTTGACCCATGCAGCTTTGAAGTGGGCGAATAACATCAGCCAAGGGCGTAATACCCTGATAGGCCCTGCAACCGGACCTGAAAAAAGAGAAAACCACCATGATCGCCCTGACAAATCTCCTCCATGTCCTTGCCGCCATCGTCTGGTTGGGCGGGGTAAGTTTCATGCTATTCGCGCTACGACCAGCAGCGCTGATGCTGCCGCCCCCGCAAAGGCTGCCACTGATCGCGCAGGTGCTCAAACGGTTTTTCTGGCTGGTCTGGTGCAGCATCGCCATCTTGCTCGTAACCGGGGTGATGATGTTGCTGAGAGTTGACATGAAGAATGCGCCGCTGGGCTGGCATCTCATGCTGGGCATTGGCTTGCTCATGTTTGCAATTTTTGGACACCTGTACTTCGGCCCTTTTAAGCGGCTCCAAAACGCGGTCATGGCGGCCGACTGGCCAGAAGGCGGCAAGCGGGTAGGCCAGATCGCGGCCCTGGCAGCCCTAAACCTGGCGCTCGGTGCGCTGGCCATAGGCTGCGTGAATCTGCTGGTCTGAACCGGCCACGTTGCGCGGCGGCCTGCGCGGCGCTTTGAGGGGTTCTTCATCGCGGCACCGGTAAAGCCGCCCCTCGCCAAAACCTTCAAGCAACTTTGCCGGACAATTCAGGCCATGAACACCACCCCTACCCTAGCCCCTTCCCGGGCGCCAGCCCCGGAGCTTCCGACCACCTTGTGTTACCTCAATGGCGAATACACAGCCCTGCGCGACGCCAAGGTCAGCGTCCTTGACCGCGGCTTTATTTTTGGCGATGGCGTCTATGAAGTCGTGCCCGTTTACGCCGGGCAGCTTTTCCGCTTTGCCCAGCACATGGCCCGGCTGGACCGCAGTCTGGGCGAACTGCGGATGCCAAATCCGATGACTCACGACGAGTGGCGCGCACTCGCTGTCAAGCTGGTGACCGAGTTCGCGCGTGAAGCCGGCTCGCCCGACATGCCGCCGGACCAGTTGATCTATATCCAGGTCACGCGCGGAGTGGCGCCGCGCGACCATGTCATGACCACGGGTGTCGCACCAACCGTCTTCGTGATGACCAACCTCATGAAGCCAGCCACGGCCGCCCAACGTGCTAACGGCGTCGCCTGCGTGAGCGCCGACGACTTCCGCTGGGAGAAGGCTCACATCAAGAGCACCAGCTTGCTGGGCGCGGTGTTCTCGCGACAGATCAGCGCCGACGCTGGGGCGCTTGAGACCGTCATGTTCCGTTCCGGCTGGCTCAGCGAGGCCGCCGCCTCCAACGTCTGGGTCGTCAAGAACGGCGTGGTGATGGGTGCACCCAAAGACAATCTGGTCCTGGAGGGCATTCGCTACGGCCTGATCAAGGAGTTGTGCGAGGCCAGTGGTCTAGGCTTCGAGCTGCGGCGCATCAGCCGCGCTGAAGTGTTTGCCGCCGACGAACTGCTGCTGTCGTCGGCCACCAAGGAAGTCTTGCCGGTCACGCGGCTGGACGGTCTGGTCATTGGCAGCGGCCTGCCGGGGCCCGTTTATGCGAAGTTGTACGCGGGCTACCAGCGGGCCAAGAAGGAAGCGAGGCCATGAAAGCAGGGCTGCCAGATTCAAGTCCCGGCAGCGCTCCCGGGGCGGCGCCTGGCCAGGCGTCGCTGATCGACTATCCCTCGCTTTTCCCGATCAAGGTCATGGGTCTGAAAGTCGATGGCCTGGTGCAGGCCATCACGCTGATTGCCCATGCGTTCGACCCTGGATTTGACGCCAGCACCATCGAGCTGCGCGAGAGCAAGGGCGGCAAGTACTTGGGCGTGACCGTTACCGTCACCGCCACCAGCCGCGAACAGCTTGACGAGTTGTACCGCACGCTGTCGACGCACCCGATGGTCAAGGTCGTGCTGTGACCTGCACGATGGCGGCCTCGTCCGCCGCGTGAAAAAAGCCGAGGGCTCAGCGCAAATGGCCGCGCCCATCCGACCGCGCCTGCTGGGCGCGGTCGACTACGGACAGACTTTTGGGGCCATGCAGGAATTCACCGCCGCCCGGGATGCCGCAACGCCCGACGAGCTGTGGATTTGCGAACACCCGCCGGTTTACACGCAAGGCCTGGCCGGCAAGGCTGAACACGTGCTCAACCCCGGCAGCATTCCCGTGGTGCAAAGCAACCGCGGCGGACAAGTGACCTACCACGGCCCTGGCCAGGTTGTGGCTTACCCGCTGATCGACCTTGGTCGGGCGGGCTATTACGTCAAGGAATATGTCTACCGAATTGAAGAGGCCGTCATCAGGACGCTGGCGCACTTTGGCGTGACCGGTCACCGGGTGGCGGGCTCGCCAGGCATTTATGTACGGCTCGATGACCCGGGCTCCCATGCTGCGCTGAGCGGGCCGCAGCACCCGCTAGAGCCGTTTCGCGGCCTGGGCAAGATCGCTGCGCTGGGCATCAAGGTCAGCCGCCACTGCACGTACCACGGCGTCGCGCTGAACGTGGCCATGGACCTTGAGCCCTACTCGCGCATCAACCCCTGCGGCTACGCCGCGCTTCGCACCATCGACCTTTCTACAATCGGCGTCTCGGCGGGCTGGCAGGAAGCCGCCGACGTGCTGGGCCGCAAACTTGTCACTTACCTCTTGCCGTGAACAGCGTTTGATCGACCGCTGCCGGCGCGAAACGAACCATCGAGAACCCCATGAGTACACCCGAAAACGGCCATCCCGTTGTGCGCGAAGCCCAAAGCCAGCAAGACTACAACCCGCTGGCCAAGCAAAAAGCGGCGGCCAAGCTGTCGCGCATTCCTGTCAAGGTCGAACGTGCCGAAGTGCTCAAGAAGCCCGACTGGATCCGCGTCAAGGCCGGCAGCCCCAGCACCCGCTTTTACGAGATCAAGCAGATCCTGCGCGAGAACAAACTCAACACGGTGTGTGAAGAAGCCAGCTGCCCGAACATCGGCGAGTGCTTTGGCAAGGGCACGGCGACCTTCATGATCATGGGTGACAAATGCACCCGCCGCTGCCCCTTTTGCGATGTCGGCCACGGCCGGCCCGACCCGCTGGATGTGAACGAACCGGAAAACCTGGCCAAGACGATTGCCGCGCTCAAACTGAGTTATGTGGTCATCACCAGTGTGGACCGCGACGACTTGCGCGATGGCGGCGCGCAGCATTTTGTCGATTGCATCTCGCGCATCCGCGCGCTCTCGCCGCGCACGCAAATTGAAGTGCTGGTGCCCGACTTCCGCGGCCGCGATGACCGCGCGCTGAGTATTCTCACCTTGGCGCCGCCCGACGTCATGAACCACAACCTGGAAACCGCGCCGCGCCTGTACAAAGAAGCGCGCCCCGGCAGCGACTACCAGTTCTCGCTGAACCTGCTGAAAAAATTCAAGGCACTGCACCCCGGCGTGCCGACCAAAAGCGGCATCATGGTCGGCTTGGGCGAGACCGACGAAGAAGTCCTGCAAGTGATGCAGGACATGCGTGACCACCAGATCGACATGCTGACCATCGGCCAGTACCTGGCGCCTTCGAGTTCGCACCTGCCGGTGCGGCGTTACGTGCACCCTGACACCTTCAAGATGTTCGAGGCGCGCGCCTACGAGATGGGCTTTTCGCACGCTGCCGTCGGCGCCATGGTGCGTTCGAGCTACCACGCCGACCAGCAGGCGCATGCGGCAGCTGAAGCGGCTGAAGCGGCCGCACAGGCTGGCAGCCAAGGGTGAATTTGACGGCTACTTTCTACGCCCTCGGTGCGATCGCGCTGTGGGTTTCGGTGGCTTCGCTGGGTGTGCTGCTTCAGCACCTGCCCCCCTTTTTACTGACAGGCCTCTCCCTTCTGATCGGTAGCTTGCTGGCACTGCCCAAGGTGCTGCGCGAGCCCGGCCAGTGGCGCATTCCCTTGTCCACGCTGGCGCTGGGCATTTACGGCCTCTTTGGCTACCACTTCATGCTCTTTATGGCGCTGCGGCTGGCGCCGGCGGTGGAAGCGAACCTGATCAACTACCTGTGGCCGCTGCTGATGGTGGTGCTGGCGCCCTTGCTGCTGAAAAACATGCGGCTGCGGGCGCTGCACCTGGGTGCGGGCCTGCTCGGCTTTGGCGGCGCAGCGCTGGCCATTCTGGGCAGCGGCAACGCGGGAAGCGATGCGGGCGTGCTGCTCACCGGCAGCGCCGTCTGGGGCTATCTGGCCGCACTGGCTGCGGCCTTCATGTGGTCCAGCTATTCGCTGCTGACGCAGCGCGTGGCGGCTTTCCCGACCGCTGCGATTGGCCTGTTTGCGCTGGTGTCGGGCTTGCTGGCCTTGTTGTGTCACGCGGCGCTGGAAGCGCCGGTGAACCTGAACGTGCGCGACTGGCTGCTGCTGACGATCACGGGCCTGGGACCGCTGGGCGGTGCTTTTTTCCTGTGGGACAAAGCGCTCAAGCTGGGCGACGCGCGGCAAATCGGCATCCTGAGCTACCTCACGCCACTGGGCTCGACGGCGTTGCTGATCGTGGTGAGCGGGCGCGCCTGGAGCTGGAGCATCGCGCTCGCGGCCTTGATGATCATGGCCGCGGCCGGGCTGGGCACGCGGGCGAGATAGCGCGGCGCCAGCGAAGGCGCTACAGCAGCAAAGCCGGTTCGTCGCTGTGGATCACCTGCTGCGCCCAGGCTTTGAGCTTGCCGGTGTCGGCGCGCAAGACCTGCTGCTTGACCGCCAGAATCTGCGACGGGTGCATTGAAAAGCAGCGCAGGCCCAGACCGAGCAGCAAGCGCGTCATGCTGACGTCACCGGCCATTTCGCCGCATACGCTCACAGGCTTGCCCTGCACATCGCACTCGGCAATGGTGTCTGCGACAAGCCGCAGCACGGCCGGATGGCAAGGGTCGTACAAATGGGCTACCGACTCATCGGCGCGGTCGATCGCCAGGGTGTACTGGATCAAGTCGTTGGTGCCTATCGACAAAAAGTCGAAATGCCTGAGGAACATCTTGAGCATGAGTGCCGCCGCCGGAATCTCGATCATGGCGCCCAGCTTGACGGGGCCGTAAGCCTGGCCCTTGTTGTCGAGTTGCGCCCGAGCATGATCGATTAGGGAGACGGTTTGCCTGATTTCGCTGGCGTGGGCCAGCATCGGCACCAGCAAGTTGACCTGCCCATGCGCCGCCGCGCGCAGGATCGCGCGCAACTGCGTCAGGAACATCGGCGGATCGGCCAGACTCCAGCGGATCGCGCGCAGCCCGAGCGCCGGATTCAGATGGGTTTCCTGCGCCTTGGTGTGCCGGTCCAGGGGCTTGTCCGAGCCGATATCGACTGTACGTATCGTCACCGGCAGGCCCTGCATGCCCTCGATGGCCTGGCGGTAAGCGAGGTACTGCTCTTCCTCGTCCGGCAAGCGGCCGCTGCGACCCATGAACAGGAATTCGCTGCGGAACAGGCCGACGCCGACCGCGCCGGTGTGAACCGCGCCGACGGTGTCTTCGGGCATCTCGATGTTGGCGAGCAACTCGATCTTCTGGCCGTCGAGCGTGACTGCAGGGGTGTGGCGCAGGCGGTTCAAGCGCTCGCGTTCGAGCTCGCCCTGGCGCTGCTTGAAGCCATATTCGGCCAGGATGATGGGCGAAGGATCAACGATCAGCACGCCGGCATCGCCATCAATGATGACCCAGTCGTCCTGCTTGATCAGCTGACTGGCGCTGCGCGCGCCGACCACCGCAGGAATGTCCATGCTGCGCGCCACAATCGCGGTGTGCGAGGTACGCCCGCCCACATCGGTGGCAAAGCCAGCAAACAGGCTTTGCTTGAACTGCAGCATGTCGGCCGGCGAAATGTCGTGCGCCACCAGCACCAGCGGCACGTCCATTGTGTCGTCGAGCAACAAGTCTTGCGACTGCAGCTTGCGGCCAGCATGAGCTTTGGGCTGCACCGGCGAGCCGACGCCCTTCATGTGGCGCAGGATGCGCTCGACGACCTGCTCAAGGTCGGCTTTGCGCTCGCGCAGGTATTCGTCCTGCATCTCGTCGAACTGCCGCGCGATCTGCTCGTACTGCGTGGTCAGCGCCCACTCGGCGTTGTAGTGCCGCTCTGAAATCCAGCCCTTGACGCCGCTGATGAGCTGCTCGTCCTGCAAGAGCATCAGATGCACATCCAGCAGGGCCGCCAGCTCATGCGGCGCGTCGGCCGGCAAGTCACGCTGCAAGCGGGTGATTTCTTCGGTGACGGCATTGCGCGCGACGCGCACCCGCTGAATTTCCGCCTCGACTTTGGACGCATCGACAAAGTAATGCGCCACATCCGCCCGGCTCGACGCCACCAGCACCGCACGCCCGATCGCAATGCCGCGTGAAACCGCCAGACCATGAAGTGAAAAGGTCATGGGCGCCTCCCGATCAAAACAGCAAAGCGGCTGGTGAACAGCAACAGTACCGACTGCGGCACGCTGGCGCCCGCCCGGCCCGCACCCACAAGCCATGGAGCGGACTCAATTTGAAGCGCATTTGAATCGACCAGCGCTGACACGCTATTCGCCTTCGCCAAACTTGTCTGCAATCAAGGCCAGCAAGGCTTCCATGGCCGCCTGCTCCTGCTCGCCGCTGGTTTCAATCTCGACCGTGCTGCCGATGCCAGCGGCCAGCATCATGACGCCCATGATGCTTTTGGCGTTGACCCGACGCTCGCCGCGGCTCATCCACACGTCGCAAGGAAAGCTGCCCGCGAGCTTGGTCAGCTTGGCCGACGCACGGGCGTGCAAACCCAATTTATTGCTGATGGTCGCGCTGGTCTTGATCATGGTTTCGCCGGTTCTGGTTTTGCGGAGCGGTGATGGCGACCTGCATCACGCCCTGGGTAGCACCAATCAGGGCACGGGCCACCAGGGCGTCCAGCGACTCGTGGCGGTAAGACACGGTGCGCAGCAGCATGGGCAGGTTGACGCCGGTGATCAACTTGGATTGAACGCCATCAACCAGCTTTTGCGCCACATTGCAGGGCGTGGCCCCAAACACGTCGGCCAGCACCAGCACCTGCGAAGTCCCCAGCTGGGCCATCATGATGCGGGCCTGCGCCAGTGTCTCCTCGGGCGGCGTGTTGGGCTGAACATCGAGCGCCACCACGCTTTGAGGATGGTCAGTGAACACGTGCGCAATGCATTGGCGCAGTGCCGAGGCCAGCGGCGCATGAGCAATGATGAAAATGCCGTTCATTGCGGTGAATTATCAGCCTCCACCCCGAGGAAGTAAGCATATGAGGCCATGCAGCAACACAAAAATACGCCCATGGCTCCCTGAAAACTGGCGATCTCGCTCATTCCGGCCGCCTTGAAGGCGTCGATCAGCAGGCCGATCCCCCACTGGACCACAAAGACGCCCGCAAAGATCAGGAGGTTGTATGCCGACAAGGCCCGACCGGCCAGTGACGGGGCGAAAGCCATGCCAATGGCCGGCTGCGCGAGGCCCATCACACTCGAAGCCATGCAAAACAAGGCCCAGCCCAGCCAGCCCGTGCTGCTTGCGCCGGCAATATTGGCGGCCAGCAAGAGCAGGCTCAGCGGCACGCCCCAGGTGATCAGGCGGTCAGCGCTCCAGCCCCGGCGCACCAGCACCGGGTTGAGCATGCCCCAGCCCCAAAAGGTCACCAACATGCAGGCATTGAGGTAAAAAAGGCCGGTTGCCGATTCCAGCGGCGTGTAACCCGCCACCCGCAACATCCAGGGGCCGGCCCATAAGGTTTGCACGGCGACCAGCCCGCCGTAGTTGAAAAAAGCCAGGGGTGACATTTTCTGAAAATAGCGGCTGCGCCAGACGTCGGTGTAACTCGACGAGGCAGGCGGCGCGGCCGGCTGGGTCAGAGCGACTGAAGCGCCCGCCGCTTGACTTGCAGGCCAGGCCGGCACGACCCAGGCAATCACCGCCATGCACAGCACAATCAGGGCGGCCAGGATCCAGAACAGCGGCCGCCAGCCGGTCAGCGGCATCAACCATTGCACCGGCAGCGTGGAAGCCAGCATGCCGAGCGAGCCGGTCATGAGCATCCAGGAGTTGGCGCGCAGCAAAGCGCCGGGCGCCAGCCAGCGCCTGAAGCCGGTCAGCGGCGCCATCAGGCAGGCACTCACACCCATACCCACCAGAACCCGGGCCGCCAGCATCCAGGCAAAGCTGGTGGCCAGCGAAAACGCCAGGCAACCCAGGACGGCCAAGCCCAGAAAATACAAGATGACGCGCTGCGGGCCATGGCGGTCCAGCCAGCGGCCCAGGGGCAGTTGCATGACTGCAAAACCAAAGAAATAGCCACCAGCCAGCAGGCCCAGATCGCGCGCCTGCAAGCCAAACTCCTGCGTTAGCACGGGCGACAAGGTGGCCGTGATGGCGCGCACCAGCGCCGAGCAAAAGTAGGCAGCTGCGAAGGCGAGAAATACCAGCGCCGCCGTGCGGGGCTGGAGTTGGCCAGTGTCTGGCGGGGCGGTGGCAGAAAGCGTCATGAATTCGGGCGAGCTACGCAGGTTTGGAATGTCGGGTTGGGACAGGGTTGGAAAGGTTGAGCAGGCTGCCCATTCAGAGTGCCGCTTTGCACGGGCCGGCCAGCGCGCGGCGCCCGGTACGCGCGATCAGTCAAGCTTGAAACTGCCAAAGAAGGTTTCGGCGGCGTCAGGCGCGATCTTCGGGGCGTACATCACCGCCTGAACGACCTTACGGCCACTGTGGAAATAAGCGGCCTGACCTTGCACCATGCTGCCATCGGCGCGCTGGCCCTGCGCCAGCACCAGCACGGGCGCCGGCTCGCCAGACGCACCGGCCACCTTCAGCGGCCGCGACGACACACTGGCCGCATCAGCCTTCATGTTGCCAAGCGTCAGCGTTTGCCACTGGGCGAGCACGGCCGCCACTTGAGAAGCCTCACCCAGATCGGCCACGGCCACCGCGAAGGTCGCACTGCCCGCCTCGCAGCCGATCATTGACATCGGTGTCGGCTGGCCGCCCAGGGGCACCATTTTTTCAGCCCTGTCAGGTTTGCAGGGCAGCAGCAGACTCAGGCTCTGGGTGCCACTGTCGGCACGCACCTCGCGCCAATTGAAGGTCGGACTGCAAGCCAGAACCAACAGCAAGCCCGTGGGGCACCACCGCCAGAGCGAAGCAGAAAAAGAAGCGTGCATGGGTATGGGTGATCGACGACGCGGCGAGAGCCTGGGGCCAAAGGCCAGAAGAAGAGCTGCGAACACCCCGGACTTTACAGGCATTCACGCACCGGGCCGGCGCCTGCAGCGGGGCCAGACCGCCAACACCGCATCAAGGCAGGGCAAGAACACACTCCCCGCTGCCCGTAATTCGCAGCATTTTGGGCTTGACCCTTACTGCAGATGCGCCATGCCAGCGCCCATTTTGTCCAACACCAAACCCGACCCTTTGCCCGGCGCGTGCGAGGCCGTCTGGTGCGACAAGTTGTCACAACTGCTCGAATCGACCGGAGGGCATTTTCGGCATTGACACCAGCGGCTGATCGGCACGCCTTAGCAAGCATAAAAAGCAGACAAAAGCAGTTGGCTGTGCGTCCCATGCCGAGCAAACCAATGAGACAAGTCCTGAGCGCCATCGTGTTTCTCGATGGACGCCGCCAGCGAGCCCGACCCCGAGGCGAGCGCTTGAAGATCGTACCTTCAAGCAAATTTCTTCTCTTTAAGGCCTACTGAAACGCCAGGCCCGATGGCTGGCAGCAAGTGGCCGGCGACGCCGGAGTCGGGATTGGCACTGGACGACTGGCTGATTCTGTAGTCGGCGGGCAAAATGCAGGCATGAACTCTCTACAAGGCATTCGTGTCCTCGACCTCTCCCGCGTGCTGGCTGGCCCGTGGTGCACACAAACCCTGGCCGATCTCGGCGCCGACGTCATCAAGATCGAGCGTCCGGGCGCGGGCGACGACACGCGCAGCTGGGGCCCGCCGTTCATGCACGACAGTCAGGGCCAGGAAACCCGCGAGGCCGCTTATTACCTGGGCACCAACCGCAACAAGCGCTCGGTGACCTGCGACATCGCCCAGCCTGCCGGGCAAGCGCTGATCCGCGAACTGGTCCTGCACTGCGACGTGTTCGTCGAGAACTTCAAGGTTGGCGACATGGCCCGCTACGGTCTGGACTACGCCTCGCTCAAGGCCCTGAACCCGCGCCTGGTGTACTGCTCGGTCACTGGCTTTGGCCAGAGCGGGCCTTACGCAGAGCGCGCCGGTTATGACTACGCCATCCAGGGCATGGGCGGCTTGATGAGCATCACGGGCGAGCGCGACGACCTGGGCGGCGGGCCGCAAAAGGTGGGGGTCGCGGTCGCCGATTTGATGACCGGCATGTATGCGACGGTTGGGATTCTGGCTGCGCTTCGCCACGCCGAGAAAACCGGCGAAGGCCAGCAGGTCGATATGGCGCTGCTGGATACGCAGGTGGCCATGCTCGCAAACCTGGGCGCCAATTACCTGGTCAGCGGCAAGGTGCCCGGCCGTGTCGGCAATGCGCATCAGAACATCGTGCCCTACCAGGTCTTCGAGGTCGCGCCGAACGCCGCAGGCGAGAAGGACCACCTGATTCTGGCGGTTGGCAATGACTCGCAGTACGCCAAGTTCTGCGCTGTGGCCGGCGTTCCCGAATTGGCCAGCAACCCCTTGTTCGCCAAGAACCGGGACCGCGTGGTCCACCGGGCGCAACTGGTGCCGCAACTCGAAGCAGTGATGAAAACCCGCGGCAAGGCCGACTGGCTGGCCGCGCTGGAGGCAGCCAAAGTGCCTTGCGGCGCCATCAACAACCTTGGCGAAGTGTTTGCCGATCCGCAGGTCGAGGCGCGCGCCATGGTCACGCGCTGGCAACACCCGCTCAGGGACGAGCTGCGACTCGTGGCCAGCCCGCTCAAACTCAGCGCCACGCCTGTGCGCACCGACCTGCCGCCACCCCTGCTCGGGCAACACACCGCGGAAGTGCTGCAAGGCGTCCTCGGCTACGCCGATGACCAGCTCGCCGCCTTGAAAAGCAATCAGGTGATCTGATGGCCAACTTTGTTCTGGTGCATGGCGCCTGGCATGGGGCTTGGTGCTGGCAGCGGGTGCTGGCCGCGCTGCATCAGCAAGGCCAGCGGGCCCACGCCGTCACGCTCACCGGGCTCGGTGAGCGCGCTCACCTGCTGTCACCAGACATCACGCTTGAAACCCATATTGAGGATGTTCGCCGGCTGATCGAGGCGGAAGAGCTCGACGATGTGGTGTTAGCCGTGCACTCCTACGCCGGCATGATCGGCACGGCCATCGCCGACCGCATGGGCGGGCGCCTGAAGCATCTGGTCTATGTGGACGCGGTGGTACCTAAGCCAGGCGAAAGCTGGAGCAGCACGCAGTCGCGGGCAACGCAAGAGCAGCGCTTGTCTGCCGCTGCGGCCAGCCAGGATTTCAGTTTTCCGCCGCCCGACCCGTCGGTGTTTGGCCTGGCGGGCGCCGACCACGATTGGGTTCAGCGCCGGCAAACGCCGCATCCGGGCCACACTTACCGGATGCCGCTGAACTTCGACATGCAGCGGGTGGCCAGCGTGGCCCGCACTTACGTCAATTGCACCGAGCCTGCGCTGCCGACCATCGAGCCAAGCCGGCTGCGCGTGAAAGACCCGGGCTTTTGGGACGGTGCTTGGGCGCGCGGTGCGCGGGTGCTTGAGCTGCCAACCGGCCATGACCCCATGATCAGTGATCCGGCGGCGCTGACGCGCATCTTGATGGATTGCGGCGGATGAGCTCCACGCCGGGCCGGCGGCAGTTTGCCCGCTCGTTCATCGGCCTCGGGCTCGGCGCGGCCTGGGCGATGGGCCGCGGGCTGACCCCCGCGTACGCTGACGAAAGCGCTTTGCCGATTCCCGACTCCTTGCCCGAGGTGGCCGCCGCGGCGGCCCGCCTGGGCGAGCCCCTGGTGCTGCTGATCAGTTTGGCTCGCTGCCCGTATTGCGAGCTGGTTCGCCGCAACTACTTGTTGCCGGCACGCCAGCAAGGTGTGGCGGCCTGGCAGATCAACATGGGCGACCGCCTGCGCGTGCTGGTCGGCTTTGACGGTCAGGCCAGTCACGCTGCCGAGCAGATCAGCCGCTGGAAGGTGCGGCTGGCGCCCACCGTTCTTTTTCTCGATCCCCGGGGGCAGGAGCTTGCCGAGCGCCTGCGCGGCATCGCCTCTGTCGATTTTTATGGCGCCTATCTCGACGAGAGGCTTGCGCTGGCGCGCCAGGCGCTGCGATCAGCTCGTCCGCGGTCTTGAGGGTCAGCGGCGACCCGCCACCTAGCCGGGCTCAGCGGGCTCATGCTTCGTGCAAGCCTTGCTGCAAGACCCTGTACTTTCGCGCAGCTCAGACGCAGAACTTGATGCCCGTTAAGATGAACCCATGAACGTCTTTGACATGACCGGATTTTTCAATCGACGCGCGGTGCTGACCCGGTCTCTGGGCATTGTGTTGGCGGGCTTGGCCGCGGCAGCAAGCCTGTCGGGCTGCGGCGGTTTGCAGGCTGCGCCAGAGTCCACCTTTGTCTTGCTGGACGGCAGCAAAAAAACCAGTGCCGACTTCAAGGGCAAGGTGACGCTGGTGAACTTCTGGGCGACGAGTTGTGTCAGCTGCGTGGCGGAAATGCCCAAGCTGGTAGCGACCTATCAGAAATATTCCAGCCAAGGCTATGACACCGTGGCCGTGGCCATGAGCTACGACCCGCCAAGCTATGTTGTCAATTACGCCCAGACCCGTCAGTTACCGTTCAAAGTCGCCATCGACAACACTGGCGCCGTAGCGAAGGCTTGGGGCGAAGTAAAGCTCACGCCAACGACCTACCTGGTCAACAAGCGTGGCGAAATCGTCAAGCAATATGTGGGCGAGCCAGACTTCACGGCCTTGCACCAGCTGATCGAGAAGCTGCTGGCGCAAACCTGAAGGGCTTCGGAATAGCACTTCGCAATCCAAGCGATCAAAGAGGTCCGCGCTCCCGAGAGAGGGCCTCTTTTTTTATTCCTAGACGCTGATCTGCCGGAACCGGTGGCCATGCCGGTCCGGCGTCCGGCCGGCTTACTTGGCGCGGTAGGCGTCGTGGCAGGCCTTACAGGTTCCAGCGGTCGCGTTGAAGGCAGTTTTGACGGCATCCAGGTTGCCGGTCTTGGCTGCGGCAGCGAGTTTGGTGCTTTCGGCGACGAGCTTTTCGCCGGCCTCCTTGAACTTGGCCTGCTCGGTCCAGATTTCGGCCTTCGCCTTGGTTTCACCGCCCTTGTCGGAGCCCGGGGCAAATGCGACCCAGGGCAGCTTGGCCATGGAGGCAACCACCTCCGCGTTGTCGGCGGCTACTTTGGCGTCAAAGGGCGCGCGACCGGTCGCCATCGCACCCACGCGGCCGAAGTGCTGGCCCATGACGAACAAGGCGCTTTGGCGGTACTTGATCGCATCTTCCGGCTTAGCGAACTGCGCGTTCGCAGGCGCAGCAAGCGAAAACAAAGTGGCAGCGGCTGCTGCAAAGGCTAAAGCTTTCATGATTCTCCTTTTTGCGATGCACTGAACTGCCAGGACGGCAAGAACACGGCCTCGCGAGCAGTTTAGCCACACGCGGGTAGTTGCGCAGAAATGAGGGGTTCGCGCGGTTCGGCCGTTCAGCTTGGGCAAAGCCTCTCCCTACGGCAGAATACGCGGTTGAATCGCATTTTTCCAGCAGTGAAAGCACTTTATGTCCGCTACCCCGCCTTTGGTTCGTGTTCGCGTCTGGGATCTTCCTACTCGGGTTTTTCATTGGGCCCTGGCGCTCTGTCTGGTCGGGTTGATCGTTACGGGTAACGTGGGCGGCGATGCCATGGTGCTTCACTTTCGCCTGGGTCATGCGGTGCTGGCTCTGCTCCTGTTTCGGCTAGCCTGGGGATTCGTAGGCGGGCGCTGGTCGCGTTTTCGCAGCTTTATCTACGGCCCGCGGGCGCTGATCAACGACATACGCAGCCGTACCAATTCGTCGGGACGGATTGGTCACTCGCCTGCAGGTGCCTTATCGGTTTTCGCCATGCTCGCGTTCATTGCTGCGCAGGTGGTCTCGGGGCTTTTCAGCGATGACGAAATAGCTTTCTCGGGACCTCTTTCGCACCTAGCCTCGAATGCCTTCGTCAGCCTTGCGACGGGCTATCACACAGAGATCGGCAAGTTGATCGTGCTGGCGTTGGTGCTGCTGCACCTGCTCGCCATCGCTTTCTACACTTGGCGGCGCCATCGGCTGGTTAGTGCCATGGTGCATGGCGACAAAGAGCTCACGCCCACCACGCCCGCATCGCGCGACGACGCGCTGACGCGCCTGGGGGCGTTGCTGTTGCTATTGATTTGCGCGGGGGTGAGTTACTTCATTTCCCGCCTAGCCAGCCCGCTGTAATAGCCGCGCGACGGCCATTGGAGACCTTGGTCGTTCTGCGCGAGTGGTCGGCGATTGCCGGTACACTGATTTTTTTGGCTCAACCCTGACTCGAGTGCGCCGAACTTCCATCCGTTTTGTCATGCCAAGCTCCATTCAGGAGTTTGATCTGGTGCGCTTGATCTTCACGGAATATGCTGTGGAGCTGGGGGTGGATCTGTGCTTTCAGAATTTCGCGGCTGAACTCGATGATCTTCCCGGCGACTACAGCGCTCCGAGGGGCACTTTGCTTTTGGCTATGGACAACGGAGAGCTTGCCGGTTGCTGCGGCTTGCGACCCGCGGACACCGTTGATTACCCCAACGCCGCAGAAATGAAACGTCTTTATGTCCGCAAGCCCTATCGCCGCCTCGGTTTGGGCCGGCAATTAGCGGAAGCGACGCTTGATGCAGCACGGGCGGCAGGATACCACTGCGTGTTGCTGGACACCCTTGACGACATGGAGTCAGCCCGAGCGCTCTATGCTGATCTGGGCTTTACCGAAATCCCGCCGTACTATCACAACCCCTTGCCAGGGGCGCACTACCTCAAGGCAGATTTGTAGAAGTGGCTCCTGACTGCAAGATCTGCATGAAGTCTTATGCCGCGGGCAAGGGGAAATAAGGACGAAGAAAGCCGCCGATCAAAGCGACGGCTTTCTTGATCCCCGTAGCGTGGGTTTCAGCCTTTGACTTGGCCAAGCATTGTGGCTGCGTCGCTCACTTCGAACTTGCCCGGTCCCTCGACATTGAGAGCCGCCACCTTGCCGTCCTTGATCAACATCGAATAGCGATTGCTGCGCAATCCCATGCCGCGTCCGCTGAGATCCAAGGTCAGGCCAGTAGCTTTGGTGAAGTCGGCGCTACCGTCAGCCAGCATGCGAACCTTACCTTCGGTTTTTTGCTCTCGGGCCCAGGCGCCCATCACGAAGGCGTCGTTGACGCTGACGCACCAGATTTCGTCAACCCCGCTGGATTTGAGGTCGTTAAAACGCTCGACATAGCCCGGCACATGCTTGGCGGAGCAGGTTGGGGTGAACGCACCTGGCAAGGCAAAGAGTGCGATTGTTTTGCCAGCGGTGGCTTTGGCTACGTCAACCGGATTGGGGCCAATGCTGCAGCCATTGCCTTCCACTTCAGAAAACTCCATCAGCGTTGCGGTGGGAACGGTGTCACCAACTTTGATCATTCATAGCTCCTTGGGATATATCGGATTACTGGGTTACGGGTTAGGGGGTCGAGGCCCGTCTGGGCGCCGGCCGACATTTTGACTCACACGCCAAGAACGCGCTGCCCCTTTTTGCGATATCCATTTTGTAGAAAAAGAAAAGCCGACGCGAGGAAGACAGTCCAACGAAAACGGCCCACGAGGTGGGCCGTTTGCTGGAAGCGACGCAAGGCTGGTGAGACTCAGACTGCAGCAGCCTTTTGGATCAACCTGCTGACAACCCAGTTCTTGGTTTTCGAAATGGGGCGGCTCTCGGTGATCTCGATGGTGTCACCCATCTTGTACTCGCCCTTTTCATC
>CAJAOB010000286.1 GCA_903941205.1 uncultured Burkholderiales bacterium
TGCCGCGCCAGGCTGATGGCGGCATTGCGAAAGGTGCGCTCCATGCCTTCGGGGGCGCGCAAGAAACGCGCGGTGCGGTTGGTCACCATGACGTTTTCACGCGAGGCTTGCAGCCGCTCATGGTTGTAGCTGTCCAGCAGCGCCGGCCCGGCCCGGCCCTTGAGCAGGGCGGCCAGCTTCCAGGCGAGGTTGTCGGCGTCAGCCACGCCGGTGTTGCCGCCACGCGCACCGAACGGGCTGACCACCTTGGCGGTGTCGCCCATGAAAAAAACGTGTCCCGCGCGCAGGCTGTCGACGCACTGGCTGCGGTAGGCGTAGGGCCCGACCCAGACGATCTCGACGGCCACGTCTTTGCCAAACTGCCGCTCCAGCCGCTCACGCACCACGTCGTCCCGGCTGACGTAGGCCGGGTCCGCGTTGGGCGCCATCTGGTAGTCGATGCGCCACACGTCGTCGGCCATGAGGTGTTGCCAGACGGCGCGATTTTCATTGAAGGGCGCCTCGATCCAGGTGTGGCGCTCCACCGGCGGATGCTTGTTAAAGCGCACGTCGGCGATGCACCAGCGGTCGTCGCCCCGTTTTCTTTCCAGGCCCACGCCAGTCCATGCGTGAAAAGGCGTGTTCGAGCCGGCGGCGTCAATCACATGCGCGGCTTCAATCTGGTAGCTGCCGGCCGGCGTTTCGACGCTCAGCGTGGCCTTCTCTTTGTCTTGCGTGAAGGCCGTGACGCGTGACTTCCAGCGCAGGTCAATACCGCCCAGCGCCTGGATGCGCTCGACCAGATAGCCCTCGATGTAGAACTGCTGAATGTTGATGAAGGGCGCCTGCTCCGACAGATTGAAGCTCGCTTGCTGGCTCAGGTCAAAGGCATAGACCTCGTCAGCCCCCGCAAAGGTGCGGCCCACGCTCCACTGGATGCCTTTGCGGGCAATGCGCTCGTAAATACCCAGGCGCTCGAAAATCTCCAGCGATTTCTGCGTGTAGCAAATCCCGCGTGATGACGCACCTTTCACGCCGACCGTGTCGTCCTCGTCGAGCAGCACCGCTGCCACGCCTTGCCGCGCCAGCGAGCAGGCCAGCGTCAGGCCGCTGATGCCGCCGCCGACGATGACGATCGGATGGCGCTTGATCTCAGCGGAGTCCAGCTCGGGCGGCCGCACGAAAGGGTAAACCGGCAGCGCGTAGCCGGCGCCGCTGGCAAATTCGTAGCCATTGGTCGGGGGTGCGGCGGTGTAAGCGGTGTTTTGCAGCATGTTTCAGCGTTTTCAGGTCGGTGCGGCGAATTCAGGCCTGTCGTTTTGCAGTGGTTTCAAGGGCGCGGCGCTGGCGCCGGCCCGTCGCTCCTCACGCCAGACCTGCTTGCGCGCCGTCCAGTCGGCCAGGCGCGCATGCGCAATTTGGCTTTCCTTTTGCATCTGCACTTCGTCGGCCAACTGGGCTGTCAGCTCGAGCCGAACGCCGTTGGGGTCAAAAAAGTAGATGCTTTTGAAAACATGGTGGTCGGTCACGCCCAGCA
>CAJAOB010000287.1 GCA_903941205.1 uncultured Burkholderiales bacterium
CCGGCGCCTCACCCGAGCCGGGCAAACTGATGCCGATGTCAGCATGTTTGCTCTCGCCAGGACCGTTGACGATGCAGCCCATCACCGCCACCTTGAGCTTTTCGACCCCGGGGTATTGCGCACGCCAGACAGGCATTTGGGCCCGCAGGAAGTCATCAATTTGCTTGGCGAGTTCCTGAAAGGTCGTGCTGGTGGTCCGGCCACAGCCTGGACAGGCTGTCACGCTGGGCACAAAGCTGCGCAAACCCAGCGCCTGAATGATTTCAGAGGCGATCAACACCTCCTGGGTACGCGATTCGCCCGGCTGCGGCGTGAGCGAGACCCGGATGGTGTCGCCAATGCCCTCTTGCAGCAAGATGCCAAGCACAGCCGCCGAAGCCACCGTGCCCTTGGTGCCCATGCCGGCTTCAGTCAGGCCCAGATGCAAAGGATGCGTGGTGCGCTTGGCGAGCTCACGGTAAACCGAGATCAGGTCTTGCACGCCGCTGACCTTGCAAGACAAGATGATCTGCTCGTGCGCCATGCCCATTTCCTGCGCCAGTCTGGCGGAGTCCAGGGCGGAAGTGATGAGCGCCTCGTACATCACCTGGCGGGCGTCCCAGGGCTCACGACGGGCACTGTTTTCGTCCATCAAACTGGCCAGAAGTTCCTGGTCCAGGCTGCCCCAGTTGACGCCAATACGCACCGGCTTGTTCCAGCGCACGGCGGCTTCGATCATCTGGCCAAACTGACGATCATGCTTGTCGCCCTTGCCGACATTGCCTGGATTGATGCGGTACTTGGACAGCGCCTGAGCGCAGGCCGGGTGGTCCGTTAGCAAGCGATGGCCGTTGTAGTGGAAGTCGCCGACCAGCGGTACGTCGATGCCCATTCGGTCGAGTTGGTCGCGCACATGAGGCACGGCCTCGGCAGCTTCAGGCGTGTTGACGGTAATGCGAACCATCTCGGAGCCGGCAATCGCGAGTTCCTTGACCTGGATCGCGGTGGCGATGACATCGACCGTATCGGTATTGGTCATGGACTGGATTCGTACGGGCGCATCACCGCCGACGGTGACGACGCGCGAGCCCCAAACCACACGGGCCTGAGCAGAACGACGCGCCAAAGGTCGGGCTGAATCGATGGGAAGGCAAGGATTCATTACTTCACCTCAAAGCGTGCAACGTTATTTTGGGTCATCGGAGTCAAGTCCAGAGCCTGACCCCGAACCTGCACGCGCGTGACGTCCGCACGACCAACCAGAGCGGTCAGCGGTAAAGACCCAGACACGCCCGCAACCTCACCGCCCGCCAGCAGGCGTCTGAGGAGCACCACCCCTCTGGCGTCAGAGACTTCGACCCAGGACTCCGACGTTGGCTTGAACACCAAAATACCCGCTGTCGGCGCCTTAGCAGAATCGGTCGACGGTACAGTTGCCAAAACAGCAGTCGTGGCAGTTAAGGCGGGTGTCGGCGGCCCCGGCTGTGCGGCCATGGAGGCAGTCGCCGTGGTCTGCGCTGCGTTTGCATTCAACGCCGCGGGCCTTTCGGTGGGAACCGCCAGAGCGACGCTTGGCGCCGTTGACATCTGCTTTTGCGGAACATCCCGGGAGGGCTCGGGCAGCAGAGCCGACGTAGACGCGCCCGTGCTGTCGATCGGGCTGCCCAACGGGAATGCGGGCACTGCGCGGGACGAAACTTCGCCACCATCAGCTTTGGAGCTACCCCAATCCAAGGGCGGCAAGATCAGAAGCGCCAAAGCACACAAAACAATTCCAGCGCCACCCAGGACGGCGGGTCGGGAAGGCTTGCGCCACATGACAAGGCGAGGACTGCTGACTGGCGCCGTGTAGACCTGCCGCAAGCTGTCGTTCGAGTAACCGAGTCGCGGTGCCTCTTTGTCGGGGAGTAACGCCAAAACGGGTTTGGCGTCCATCTTCAGCGCCCGGCAAACACTGCCCGCGAGGGCGCGCGCAAAGACAGCATCGGGCAGAAGGTCAAAACGGTCGGCCTCAAGGGCTTCCAGCCTCCTGACCGGCACCTTCAAGGCCACCGCCAAGGCAGCGATGTGCAGCCCAGCGGCTTCCCGCGACTGCTTGAGCAGCGCGCCGGCGCTTGGGCGATACACGGGTTCAGCTACTGATGTAGGCTCGACTACCAGTTGATCCACGCCCTCATTCATGAAAAGCCCTTCTTTCATAAGCGTTCAGCTCCCGGGACTGGGAAAAACGGCCCCTTAGCTGGTCAGCCAAGACCGCGACCGCGCTTGGATTGTTCAATTGCTGCTCGACCTTGATCCCCAGCCACAAGGATTCAGCATTGCCTAGCGAGCCATTGTTGAGTTTACGCAAATAAGGTTGCGCCGACAAAAAATCACCCCGATCAAAGAGCAGACGGGCAAGCTGATAAGCAGCCAGCGGACCATCAGGGTCCAATTGGAGTGACCGCAACAGACTGGCCTCGGCTTCCTGGGGGCGGCCTGCCTGCAACTGGCACAGGCCTTGAACGGCCCAAGTCTTGGCTGCAAGCCCGTAGCCTGGGTCGTCTAGTGCCATGGCAAAGTACCTTGCGGACTCTTCAAATCTCGATTGCCGGCATAACAACCAGCCATAGTTGTGCGCCACATCGGGATCCTTCGGACTCAGGACCAGGGCCCGCTGAAAACTGTCTGTTGCAAGTGGCAAATTGTTCAGGCGCCAATACACCAGACCGCGCAGGTTGTAGGCATCAATGTAGGTAGGATCAATCGTCAGCGCCTGCTTGATTTCATCGAGGGCAACCAGGCTTTGGCCCTGCTGGAAATACGCCGAAGCCAGCTCGATGCGGATACGCGCCCTTCGGCGACCGACCGTTTCATCGGACTCGGTCAACAGGTCCACGCGAGGTTCCGACCCGGAAACTGCGCCTGAAAGCCCTCCTGGCGCGCATCCTGAGACCCAAAACAGCAGGGCCAGACTGATCCAGCGCAGGCTCAGGGTCGATGACATCATGCAGGACTTTCCGGGGCAAGGACAACCCTGATGCCAGCCAACATGCCTTGACGCTGGCTGGCCATGCGCTCTTGCACGCCGGTGCGATCCTGGACGTCACCAGCGAGTTGGCCGCAGGCTGCGTCAATGTCGTCGCCGCGCGTTTTTCGTACCGTGGTTACCATCCCGGCGTCCAGCAGCACCTTGGCAAAGGCCAGCACCTGCGGCACGGGCGAGCGCGTCAGGCCGGAAGCCGGAAAAGGATTGAAGGGAATCAGGTTGAACTTGCAGGCCAGTCCATCCACGGCATGCTGGCGCATCAGCGCGACAAGTTGGCGCGCGTGCTCCGGCTGGTCGTTCACACCATCCAGCATGCAATATTCAAAAGTAATGAAGTCTCTGGGCGCAAAGGCCTGGTAGCGCGCGCAGGCTTGCAGCAGCTCAGCAATAGGGTATTTGCGGTTCAACGGAACCAGGTTGTCGCGCAGCGCGTCTTCAGGGGCATGCAAGGAAACCGCCAGCGCCACCGGGCAGTCCTGACCCAATCGGTCAATCATCGGCACCACGCCCGAGGTAGACACCGTGACGCGGCGGCGCGACAGACCGTAGGCGTGGTCATCGAGCATGATGCGCAGCGCGGGAAGCAGTTGTGCGTAGTTCTGTAGCGGCTCGCCCATGCCCATCATGACAACGTTGGAGATGACCCGCTCGGAGCGGCCCAGATGAGCCCGCAGAAAGTGCTCGGCGAACCAGAGCTGCGCAATGATTTCAGCGGTACTGAGGTTTCGGCTAAAGCCCTGATGCCCGGTCGAACAAAAACGGCAACCGACCGCACATCCGGCCTGGGACGAAATACACAAGGTACCCCGGTCAGACTCCGGAATGAACACCGTCTCGATAACATCGCCCGCACCCACATCGAACAACCATTTGACGGTGCCGTCAAAGGAATCGTGACGAGAAAGAACTTTGAGTCCCTTGACCTGCGCCGAACCCGCGAGCTTGCTCCGGAGGGACTTTGCCAAGTCGGTCATCTGATCGAAGTCGGTAGCTCCACGCTGGTGAATCCAGCGAAATAACTGGGTCGCGCGGAAACGTTTTTCCCCCAGTTGCTCGCAAAAAGCAGCCAATGCGTCGAGGTCGAAATCAAGCAAATTGGTGGTCATGGCTGGATCGCCCCGTTAAACGCTGAAAATTCGCACGGGAGCATCGGGACCGGGAAAGCAAAACCCGACCAGGATGGTCGGGAAGTTTGGAAGGGCCGCACTCGGTAGCCCCCGTTCAAACCCCAGCCGGCAACCACCCGCAGGCGGGAAGTGACGCTGCGGGTTCAACATCTCAGCGAGAGTAGATATTCATGCCCGCGAAGAAAAAGCTGATTTCAGCCCGGGCGGTTTCGACGGCGTCTGAGCCGTGGACCGCATTGGCGTCAATGCTTTCGGCGAAGTCAGCGCGAATGGTGCCGGGAGCAGCCTTCTTCGGGTCGGTAGCGCCCATCAGATCACGGTGCTTGAGAATCGCGTTTTCCCCTTCAAGCGCCTGGATCATCACCGGGCCGGAGATCATGAAGTCAACCAGATCCTTGAAGAAAGGACGCTCGCGGTGAACGCCATAAAAAGATTCTGCTTCGCCGCGTGAGAGATGAACAAACTTGGCTGCCACGATTTTCAGGCCGGCGGCTTCGAAGCGCGCGTAGATCTGGCCGATGACGTTCTTGGCGACGGCGTCGGGTTTGATGATGGAAAGAG
>CAJAOB010000288.1 GCA_903941205.1 uncultured Burkholderiales bacterium
CAACGATGAAGGCCTTGGCGGTCTCACTGACCAGGCGCTTGCCCATGATCTCGACTTTGAGCACCAGCGGTTTGACGTCACCGGTCAGCACGATGTTGCTGCCACCGCCCAAAATAAACTTCGGCACCGCCCGCAGCCCGGGGTCGGCCAGCACGGCCGCCAAATCCGCCTCGCTGGCAATGCGCACCAGACTGAGCGCCTTGGCCACGATACCGAAGGTGTTGCAGGACTGAAGGTGAACGTTTTTCTCGACTAACATCCGAAGATTGTCGCACCCAAGAATTCAACGGAGCCGAAACAAACATGCCCTCTTTTGACACTGTTCTCGAAGCCGATCTGGTCAAGATCAAAAACGCGGTGGAAAACTCTGCCAAGGAGATCGGGACCCGTTTCGACTTCAAGGGAACCTCGGCCTCGATAGAGTTGAAAGACAAGGAAATCACCTCGATCGGCGACAGTGATTTCCAGATCGACCAGATCAACGACATCCTGCGCAGCAAGCTCACCAAGGCGGGCGTCGACGCCCGCTTTCTGGACGTCGGCAAGGTCGAAAAAATCGGCGGCGACAAGGTCAAGCAGATCAGCAAGGTGCGCAACGGCATCGAGATCGAGCAATCCAAGAAAATCCAGCAACTGATCAAGGGCAGCAAGATCAAGGTGCAAGCGGCGATTCAGGGCGACGCGGTGCGCGTGACCGGCGCCAAACGCGATGACTTGCAGGCAGCCATGGCGCTGATCAAGGCCGAAATCAGCGAATTTCCCCTGAGTTTCAACAACTTTCGCGACTGAAACCCCAAGGCCCTGGGGAAGCGGGGTTCCACGGGGTTCGGGGATGGATTCCTGCCTTCGCAGGAATGACGCCATGTTGTGATCGTCATGCCCGCGAAACCTGCCCTCGACCTGATCGTTGGCGGGAATCCATTCCTCTTTTCCTTCATCCTCGCGAATGCAGGTAACTACGGGTTCGGGGATGGATTCCTGCCTTCGCAGGAATGACGGAACTATTTCTTTATCCGTCATCCTCGCGACTGCGGGGATCCATCTGCCGGGGATAGGCTCCTGCAACCGCAGGAATGACCAACTTTTTTGGCTGGCTCGATTCCTATGCCCTGACCAAGTCGCGGGGGTGGCGATGCCGGGTTTTTAGTTCTTGGACTTGGCGCCGATCTTCGATTCTTTTCCCTGGAGCAATTTGCCTATGTTTTCCCGGTGGCGGTAAACCAGCAGGGCGCCCATCACGAGGAGCAGCAGCAAGATTGACTTGTCGGTGTACCAGAGTTCGCGATCGCCGAGCAGGTAATACAGCGGTGCGGCGATTGCGGTGATCAGCGCAGACAAGGACGAGTAGCGCGACAAATAGGCGACCAGCAGCCAGGTACCCATGCCTGCAAGCCCCAGCAGCCAATGCACGCCGAACAGCACGCCAGCGGCCGTGGCCACGCCTTTGCCGCCCTTGAATGCGAAAAAAACCGGGTAAAGATGGCCCAAAAAGGCGGCCAGACCGACCGCTGCCAGTGCACCGTCGCCCAGGCCGAACTCACGCCCTTTCCATTGCAGCAGCGCCATGGGCAACCAGCCCTTGACCGCGTCCAGCAACAGGGTCGCCACGGCCGCCATTTTGTTGCCCGAACGCAGCACATTGGTGGCGCCCGGGTTTTTGCTGCCGTAGCTGCGCGGGTCGCTCAGGCCCATGACGCGGCTGATGATGACGGCAAACGACAGCGAGCCGATGAGGTAAGCGCCCAGCACGGCGGCGACAAAGTAAAGGGTCGGCGAAAGAGCTTGCAAGAGAGTCTCCGGTTTGAAGTTATAGCGGCGCTGGCCTGGCCGCGGGCGAAGGCTAAGGCGAAAGCGCTGAAGCCGAGCTTACTTTGTTCTACCTAATGGCCCGTGTCGCGGCGGGCCGGGACGCAAGGCGTTCGTCATTCCGCCAGCGCGCAATTTACCGGCTTGGCTGCGAGCAGTTCGACACAGACTGCAGGCTCAAGCCCGACCAGATAGCCGCGCCGGCCGCCGTTGATGACGATGCGCGGCAGCGCGAGGATGCTTTCTTCGATATAGACCGGCATGGCCCGGCGCGTGGCAAACGGCGAGGTTCCGCCAACCAGGTAGCCACTGTGCCGGTTGGCCACTTCGGGCTGGCAGGGTTCAACCGATTTGGCACCGATCTGCCGGGCCAGGGTTTTGGTCGAGACCTTGCGGTTGCCGTGCATCAGCACCAGCAAGGGCTTGGCGTCCTGGTCCTGCATCACCAGCGTTTTGACCACGCTCCAGGGGTCGAGCCCGAGCACGGCAGCGCTGTGTTGTGCGCCGCCGTGCTCGAGGTACTCGTAGGGATGTTCGGTGAAAGCAATGCCGCGCTGGCGCAGCAGCTGCGTGGCCGGCGTTTCAGAAACATGCGCTTTTTTGGCCATGGCAAGCCGCCCGATCAAATCGGCAGGCTTAAACCGCCGGGTCGCGCAACTGCCAGCGCACCGCGTCAATGGCCGCAAGCAGTTCGGGCGAGAGCGTGGTGCCGAAAGCATCAACATCCTCATCGAGCTGAGCCACCGAAGTCACGCCGATGATGGTGCTGGCCACCTGCCACTTGGTGTAGCAAAAGGCCAGCGCCATTTGTGTCGGCGTCAGGCCATGCTGACGGGCCAGCGCGTTGTAGCGACGCGCTGCCTCCAGCGCTTCAGGCCGGCCCCAGCGCTGCTTGCGCACCGACTCGTAGCGCGCGATGCGGCCATTGGCCGGCGCGCCCTCCCCGGTCGGGCCGGTGAGGTCATATTTCCCGGTCAGCAAGCCAAAACCCAGCGGCGAATAAGCCAGCAAGGAGACACCCAGACGGTACAAGGTTTCATCGAGTGCGTTGTCCACCGTGCGGTTGACGAGGCAGTAAGGGTTTTGCACGCTCGCCACCCGCGGCAGGCCGTGCTGCTCGGCCAGCCGCACAAACTCATGCACGCCATAAGGCGTTTCGTTGGACAGGCCAATGGCGCGCACCTTGCCCGCCTTGACCAATCCGCCCAGCGCTTGAAGCTGCTCGTGGATGGACGTAACGGCCACATCTTTGGCCGGGTCGAAATACATGATTCCGAAAGCCGGAACATGCCGCGCAGGCCAGTGAATCTGGTAAAGATCGATCACGTCGGTTTGCATGCGCTTGAGGCTGGCATCGCAAGCCGCCACGATGTCGGCACCGGTCAGGTCGGGGCTGCCGTTGCGCACCCAGCCCATGCCGCGCGACGGCCCGGCGACTTTGGTGGCCAGCACCAGCTGCTGCCTGGCGGCCGGGTTTTTGGCGAACCAGCGGCCAATGATCAGCTCAGTGGTGTTGAAGGTTTCGGCGCGCGTCGGCACCGAGTACATCTCGGCGGTGTCGATGAAATTGACGCCGCGCTCGAGCGAACGGTCAAGAATGGCATGGGCCGTCGCCTCATCGACTTGCTCGCCGAAAGTCATGGTGCCCAGGCAAATCGGGGTGACAAGGAGATCGCTGGAGCCGAGCTTGATTTTTTTCATGGGTTTTACAGGGTGAGCCTGTGCGTTGAAGAGTTTGAGAACACAACAGACGCCTAGTTTATAGCCGGGCCCAATGCCTCCGGTCCGCTTTCAAGACTGGCTGCGATCCTCGTAACCACGCGGCCTCCACCCTTTGAGGCGAGGGGATGAGCGCCGAACGCGGCAAGGTCTGACACGCGGGCGGATACAGCAGCACTAGCATCAAGTATTACGCCACCGGGTACGCGCGCAGAGGCAGGCGCGATGGCCCGCTGCAGCAAGGCTGGTTGGAGCACCACTGCAACACGATTCAATTGACAAACTGAAACCTGAAAACGCAGACCTTCGAGAGTATGTACCCCATGAAAAAAATGACCACCAGACTGATCCTGTTTTCGCTGGTGCTGAGCAGCCTCGCGGGCTGCGCCAACATGAACGAGACCCAGCAGGGCGCGGCCAAGGGCGCTGGCATAGGCGCGCTGGCTGGCGCAGTGCTGGGCGCTGCCAGCGACGGATCCAAAGGCGCAAGGCGCGGAGCCTTGATTGGCGGCGCCCTGGGGGCGGGAGGCGGCTACCTGTGGTCGCAAAAAATGCAGCAACAAAAAGCCGACATGGAGCGCGCTACCGCAGGCACCGGGGTGGCGGTGAGCCAGACCGCCGACAACCGGCTCAAGCTCGACATTCCCAGCGATGTTTCGTTTGCCAGTGGTCGCTCGGACATCAGCGCCAGCTTCGCGCCGATCCTGAATCAGTTCGCCACTACCCTGAACCAGAACACCCAGACCACCATCACCATCATTGGCCACACGGACAGCACCGGCAGCGACGCGATCAACAACCCGCTCTCGGTAGACCGGGCCAGCAGCGCGCGGGACTATCTGGTATCGCGCGGCGTGGCGCGCGAGCGCTTCCAGACCGAAGGCCGGGGCTCGCGCGAACCGATTGCCGACAACAGCAACCCCGCCACCCGCGCAAAAAACCGCCGGGTCGAGATTTACGTTGCTGAACCCGCCCAGGCTGCGGCGCGCTAAGGTGCATCAGCGCGCGTCAAGGCCAGTCAAGGCGCAGGCAGGCCCGAGGCGCCAGCACCTGTTTAGCCGACCTCGGCACGCGCAAAACGCGCTTCTTCCTGCAAGCGCAGCACCCGCCGCTGCACCTTGCCCGTGGTCGTCATGGGCAAGGCGTCGATGAACTCGATCTCCTTGGGATACTCATAAGGTGCCAGCAAGGCCTTGACGTGGGCTTGCAAGGCGGCCACCAGAGCGCTGTCAAAAGCCTGATGAGCCTCACCGCAGAGCGCCCGCTCGGCGGCAAAATCAGGCGCCAGCACCACGTAGGCCTTGACCACGGCGCCGCGCTCCTTGTCAGGCTTGGGCACCACGGCGGCGTTCGCCACTGCCGCATGCTTGACCAGGCAGTTCTCGATCTCCCCCGGACCAATGCGGTAGCCGGCCGACTTGAATACATCGTCAGCCCGGCCTTCATACCAGAGGTAGCCGTCTGCATCGCGTCGGGCCATGTCGCCGGTCCGGCACCAGTCGCCGGTGAACTTGGCTTCGGTGGCAGCCGGGTTTTTCCAGTAGCCCAAAAAGAAAATCGGGTCCGGATCGCCATGCACGTCGAAGCGGTTGACGGCCACATCGCCCGGCACACCGACCGCGCATTCACGGCCGGCGTCGTCGATCACCGCCACCCGATGACCGGGGTAGCCCTTGCCCATGCTGCCCGGCTTGGCTGGCCAACCGGGTAGGGCCCCCACGCTCGTCGCTTCGCGTACTTCACTGCCCCCCGAGGGGGCGGTCCCGCCTTGGGGCGGCCCAGCGTCGGGACTGGCCCCCACGCTTGTCGCTTCGCGTACTGCGCTGCCCCCCGAGGGGGCTGTCCCGCCTTGGGGCGGCCCGGCGGTGGGACTGGCCCCCACGCTTGTCGCTTCGCGTACTGCGCTGCCCACCGAGGGGGCTGAACTTGCTTGGGGCGGCCCTGCGCTGCGTTCGTGCTCGCCCGCGCTGGCGCGGTTCATGGCGCAGTTCCCCACGATGTAATTGATCTCGGTCTGCCCGAACATTTCGTTGACGATGATGCCCAGCTCGTCGCGCGTGTAGGCAAAAACGGCGTCGCCCACCGACTCACCCGCGCTCATGATGGCCTCGAGTTCGAGCGTGAAATGGTCACGCGGATGCGGATAAGCCTTCATCATGGCCTTGAGCGCGGTGGGAAACAAAAAGGTGTGTGTCACGCCTTGGGAGGCCATGAGTTCAAAGGCCAGTTCGGGACTGAAGCGGCCGTTGTAAGCCACGATGGGCCGGCCAAAATAAAGCGTGGGCAGCAACGCGTCCATCAGGCCGCCGGTCCAGGCCCAGTCGGCGGGTGACCAGAACACGGCATGTGAGCTCGCATTGGTCTGACCGTCAAAGCCAAACCAGTTCTGGCTGGCCACAAAGCCCGGCAAATTGCCGATCAAGGTCCGGTGCGCCAGCAAAGCGCCTTTGGGCGGGCCGGTGGTGCCGCTGGTGTAGATCAGGATGGCGGCGTCTTCGGCCTTGGTTTTCACTGGCTTGAACGGGCCCGGCTGCTGCGCCAGCGCGGTTTCGTAGTCCAGGTCGGCCTGGCCCCTGGCGCTGCCCGCGGCCATGAGGCAACGCAAGGCCGGACATTGGCCGCGCACGGCCTGCAAACTGGCCATGGCGTTTTCGTCGGCAATGGCCAGCACGGCCTCGCTGTCCTTCAGGCGGTATTCAAGCGCTTCAGGGCCGAAAAGAATGGACAGGGGCATGGCCACCGCACCCATTTGCAGCACCGCCATGTAAGCCACGGCCGTCTCAAAGCGCTGCGGCATGACGATGGCCACACGGTCGCCACGTCGCACTCCGAGCCGGACCAGCGCGTGACTGAGCGCGTCGGCAGCTTGCTGAAGCTGTAGGTAAGAATAAAAGACGCTCTCGGCGCCCGGATGATGGGCGCGTATGGCGGTACGGCGAATGGCCGGCGAGTGGCCGTCGGTCACTGGCGTTTCGCGGGCCCAACGCCGGCAACAGACCTCGGCGATGTTGAAATAAGGTTCGACCTGCCAGCGAAAACCAGCGTGCAGCGCGGCGTAATGGTCGGCGACCGCCACCTCGGCGCCGGCGGCTCTCATGTCCCTGTCTTGACTATGCTCCAACGCAACGCTCCTTATGATCAGTCCAATGTACAAAGAAAAACGTCCCGCCCGCAGCGAGTTTGTCCCTATACGCGGGCTTCGCTATCACGTCCAGCGCTGGGGCCCAGACAGCCCCGCTGACGCTGCCGGCGCACTGCCGCCGCTGGTACTGGTTCATGGCTGGATGGATGTGGCCGAGTCCTACCAGTTCATGGTGGATGCATTTTCCGAAGCCTTCGCCACGGGCCGCAGCGTGATCGCGCCGGACTGGCGGGGTTTTGGCCAGACGGACGCCGGTACCACGGACAACTTCTGGTTCCCCGACTACCTGGCCGATCTGGACTTCTTGCTTGATCACTGCTGCCCCGGCCAGCCCGTCGATCTGGTCGGTCACAGCATGGGCGGCAATATCGCCATGACCTACGCGGGCGTGCGGCCCGGCCGCATCCGCAGACTGGTGAACCTGGAAGGTTTTGGGCTGGCCGCCACGCGCCCCAGCCAGGCGCCGGGCCGCTACGCCCAATGGATGGACCAGCTCAAAAGTCTGGAACGCGGTGAACTGGGCCTCAAAGGCTACGACAGCGTGGAGGGGGTTGCCCAGCGCCTGATGAAAACCAATCCGCGCCTGCCCGCCGACAAAGCCGACTGGCTGGCTGCCCGATGGGCCCGGCCGGACGCCCAGGGCCGCTGGCATATCCAGGGCCACGCCGGTCACAAGGTCACCAGCGCGCAAATTTACCGCGCCGACGAAACGCTGGCGCTCTACCAGTGCATCACCGCGCCCGTGCTCTCAGTCCATGCCAGCGACGACTCGCTGGCCATGTGGTGGAAGGGCAGCTACACACTGGCCGACTACCACGAGCGCCTGAAAAGCGTGCCCGACGCACGCAGCGCCGTGATGCACAACGCCGGTCACATGCTGCATCACGATCAGCCTGAACAACTGGCCGCCTTGATCGAAAACTTCCTGGCATGAGAAACTAGCAGGTTACGCCCGCACCCCGTCCTGGCAAAGAGACTGCAAGACGGACGGACCACGAACACAAGCACCACGAACAGGAAAAAGCATCATGGAAGCAGAACGCATCAACCTCATCGGCAACCAACTCGACGACCTGAGCGCTCGCGTGCACGAACTCAGGGGGTATCTTTGACTACCCTGCCAAAGAACGTAAATTAAGCGAAGTCAACGCCGCCCTGGAAGACCCGAAGGTCTGGGACAACCCTAAACGCGCGCAAGAACTCGGCAAAGAGAAAAAATCCCTCGAAGACGTGGTGCTGGTGATCGACCGGCTGAGCCAGGAACTGGCTGACAACACCGAGCTGTTTGCCATGAGCCGCGACGAAGGCGACGAGGCCGGCATGATCGGCATCGAGGCCGAGGCTGCCACGGTGGCCACCGAAGTCGAAAAGATGGAATTTCGCCGGATGTTCAACAACCCGGCCGACCCGCTCAATGCCTTTCTGGACATCCAGGCCGGCGCCGGCGGCACCGAAGCCTGTGACTGGGCCAGCATGCTCCTGCGCCAGTACCTGCGCTACGCCGAGCGCAAGGGTTTCAAGGCACAAATCGAAGACGAGTCCGCAGGTGACACCGCCGGCATCAAGGGCGCGACCATCAAGATCGAAGGTGAATACGCTTTTGGCCTGCTGCGCACCGAAACCGGCGTGCACCGGCTGGTGCGCAAGTCGCCGTTTGACTCTTCGGGCGGGCGCCACACTTCGTTTGCCTCGGTCTTTGTCTACCCTGAGATTGACGACTCGATCGAGATCGACATCAACCCTGCCGATGTGCGCACCGACACCTTCCGTGCCAGCGGCGCGGGCGGTCAGCACATCAACAAGACCGACTCGGCCGTGCGTCTGACGCACATCCCCACCGGTATCGTGGTGCAGTGTCAGGACGGTCGCTCGCAACACAGCAACCGGGACGTCGCCTGGAAGCGCCTGCGCTCGCGCCTGTATGACTTCGAGCTGCGCAAGCAGCAGGAAGCCCAGCAAAAGCTCGAAGACACCAAGACCGACGTGGGCTGGGGCCACCAGATCCGCAGCTACGTGCTCGACCAGAGCCGTATCAAGGACTTGCGCACCAACTACGAAACCTCGGCCACGCAAAAAGTGCTGGACGGCGATCTCGACCCCTTTATTGAAGCCTCACTCAAGCAAGGCGTCTGATGAAAACCACCGCCTTCATCTTTGACATGGACGGCACCATGATCGACTCCATGGGGCACCACAAGCAAAGCTGGGTGGCCTTTGCCAGCCGGCATGGCATTGACGTCGAGGTCAACGACCTGATGCGACGCACCACCGGCCGCACCGCAGCTGAATGCATGAACGAGCTGTTTCAGACCGAGCTCAGCGCCGAGCGCAGCCTGGCCCTGTCGCATGAAAAAGAAACCCTGTACCGCGAGCTGTTTGCGCCGGTTTTCCGCGAGGTCGCCGGCTTCACCGAATTCGCTGCTCGCACCCGGGCGCTGGGCCTGAAAGTCGGCGTCGGCACGGCCGGAGACAAGCACAATATCGCGTTTGCTTTTTCGCATCTCACGCAACTGGAAACTCCGCACGCCGTGGTGGGTGGCGACGAAGGCCTGCCCGGCAAACCCGAGCCGGCCATTTTTCTGGAAGCGGCCCGCCGCATGGGCGTCAACCCGGCCGATTGCATCGTCTTTGAAGACGCGCCCTTCGGCATTGAAGCGGCACGCCGCGCCGGCATGCGGGCTGTGGCCTTGTGCACCTCGCACCGCGCCGCCGAATTGACGGGCCCGCACGTCTTGGCCAGCGTGAGCGATTACCACGAACTCATGAACAACCACTTTTTGGAGATGCTCCATGCGCATGCGTGACGGAACCGGGCCAGCCCCGGCCATTCACCGCGCGGATTACACCGCGCCGGCTTTCTGGATCGACACGGTCGACTTGTGTTTTGACCTGGACCCGGCCAAGACCCGCGTGCTCAACAAAATGAGCCTGCGACGCAACCCGGACGTGCCTGCGCAGCCGCTCAAACTCAATGGCGAAGAGCTGAACCTGGCTCGGGTGCTGGTCAACGGCCAGGGCACCTCGTTCAAGATGGAAGGCAGCCAGCTGGTGCTGGAGAACCTGCCCGAAGGCACTGCGCCCTTCGATCTGGAGATCTTCACCACCATCAGCCCGGTCAAAAACACCAAGCTCATGGGTTTGTACGTCAGCAATGACTCGTTCTTCACGCAGTGCGAAGCCGAAGGCTTCAGGCGCATCACCTACTTTCTGGACCGCCCCGACGTGATGGCCAGCTACAGCGTGACGCTGCGCGCCGACAAAGCCAAATACCCGGTGCTGCTGTCCAACGGCAACCTGGTCGCCCAGGGCCCGCTCGAAGGCGCTGGCAATGAAGGCCGGCATTACGCCAAATGGGTTGACCCACATAAAAAGCCCAGCTACCTGTTCGCCCTGGTCGCCGGCCAGCTGGTGGCACGCGAGCAGCGCATCACCGCGCGCAACGGACAAGACCATTTGCTGCAGGTCTACGTGCGCCCGGGCGACCTCGACAAAACCGAGCATGCGATGAATTCGCTGATGGCCTCGGTGGCCTGGGACGAGGCGCGCTTTGGCCTGCCGCTCGACCTCGAACGCTTCATGATCGTCGCCACCAGCGACTTCAACATGGGCGCCATGGAAAACAAGGGTCTGAACATCTTCAACACCAAGTACGTGCTGGCCAGCCAGGCCACCGCGACCGACACCGACTTCAGCAACATTGAAAGCGTGGTCGGCCACGAGTATTTCCACAACTGGACCGGCAACCGCGTGACCTGCCGCGACTGGTTCCAGCTCAGCCTCAAAGAGGGTCTGACGGTCTTTCGTGATCAGGAGTTTTCGCAAGACCTGTGCGCCGAAGCCTCGGCCCGCGCCGTCAAGCGGATCGAAGACGTGCGCGTGCTGCGCACCGCGCAGTTCCCCGAAGACGCCGGCCCGATGGCGCACCCGGTGCGGCCTGACAGCTACATCGAGATCAACAACTTCTACACCGTCACCATTTACGAAAAAGGCGCTGAAGTCGTTCGCATGATGCAAACCCTGGTGGGCCGCGCCGGCTTTGCCAAGGGCATGACGCTCTACTTTGAACGCCACGACGGCCAGGCTGTGACTTGCGATGACTTCGCGCAAGCCATAGCAGACGCCAACCCGGCCTCGGATCTGGCACGCCTGCTGCCGCAGTTCAAGCGCTGGTACAGCCAGGCCGGCACGCCGCGCGTGCATGCCCAAGGCAGTTACGACGCGGCCGCCCGCCGCTACACCCTGAGCCTGTCGCAAAGCTGCGCGCCGACCGCGGGCCAAAACGCCAAAGAACCTTTCGTCATTCCGGTCAGCCTGGGCCTGCTCGGCCCGGACGGTGCCGACGTGGCATTGCAACTGGCTGGCGAAGCGACCGCCGGAGCCGGCTCCCGCACCTTGGTGCTGACCGAGTCCAGCCAGAGCTTCAGCTTTGAAAACGTCGACGCCGAGCCCGTGCCGTCGATCCTGCGCGGCTTCAGTGCGCCGGCGGTGCTGGAGTTTGACTACAGCGACGCGCAACTGCTGCACCTGCTGGCGCATGACAGCGACCCCTTCAACCGCTGGGAAGCCGGTCAGCGACTGGCAATCCGGCTGGCCATCAAGTCAATCTCCGCCACCGCCTACCCCGCCAGCGCGACAGCGCTGGACGAATCCTATGTCGAGGCCATGCGCGCCGTGCTGCGCCACCCGCTGCTGGACGCGGCCTTCAAGGAACTGGTGCTGACACTGCCCTCGGAAACCTACCTGGCCGAGCAGCTCGAGGTGGTGGACCCCCAGCGCATTCATGCGGTGCGCGAAGCCATGCGCCAGCAACTGGCTGTGGCGCTGGCGCCCGACTGGGCCCAGGCCTTTGAACAGTGCCGCGACAACGGCGCCTACACGCCAGACCCGCTGTCCTCAGGCCGCCGTGCGCTGGCCGGCATGGCGCTGGCGCATCTTTGTCTGGCCGCGCAAGCCGGCGGCGACAACACGTGGCCCGAACGCGCGATGCAAACCTTTGACAAGGCCGGCAACATGACCGACCGCTTCAACGCGCTGTCTGCCCTGGTCTCCAGCGGCCACCCGGCGGCCCAGCTTGCCTTGCAGCGCTTTCACGCCCTGTTCAAGGACGAAGCCCTGGTCATCGACAAATGGTTCAGCCTGCAAGCGGGCGCACCCGACCGCGGTGGCAACGTGCTGCCGGCCGTGCGCCAGCTGATGAAACACGCCGACTTCAGCTTGCGCAATCCCAACCGCGCCCGCAGCGTGATCAGCAGCTTCTGCCAGGCCAACCCCGGCGCCTTCCACCGCGCCGACGCAGCCGGCTATGTGTTCTGGGCCGACCGCGTGGTCGAACTCGACGCCATGAACCCGCAAGTAGCGGCCCGGCTGGCACGCGCGCTGGACCGCTGGAAGAAACTCGCCGAGCCCTACCGCAGCGCCGCCCGCGAAGCCATCGCCCGCGTCGCCGCCAAGGCAGACCTCAGCAACGACGTGCGCGAAGTCGTCTCGCGCGCCCTGGCCGACTAGCATGCAGCCCAGCCTGAGCCCATCGAAGGGCCAGCCCGATCCGTTCGCCCTGAGCCTGTCGAAGGGCAGCCCCGATCCGCTCGCCCGACACCCATCGGAGAGCCACCCCCATCCGCCCGCCCTGAGCCTGTCGAAGGGCAGCCCCGATCCGTTCGCCCGACGCCCATCGGAGAGCCACCCCCATCCGCCCGCCCTGAGCCTGTCGAAGGGCAGCC
>CAJAOB010000289.1 GCA_903941205.1 uncultured Burkholderiales bacterium
CAAAGACATCTGGCAAGACATCTACGCCTCGTTCCTGGGCCTTAAAAGCCCGGCAGCGGCGCTGAAAAAGTGGGATGCCAGAGGCAGCGTCGAAGCCGGCGAAACCCGCACCCGCACCATGTTCTGGCTTGAGTCGCTGGCCGAGATGGGCACGCCGCAGCCCGGCATCAGCGCCGACACCTTCTCTTACGCCGTGTTCCGCAATGCCGACACCGGCAAAACCACCTACATTGCCCACAACATCAGCGACAAGCCGAAAACCATCCGCTTTTCAGACGGCACCGAACTGGCCGCGCAAGCGCGCAGTCTTGCGCGTGTGGTGAAAAACACCGAAGGTCGCTAGTTCGCGCCTCATCCAAGGGCGCTCGCGTTCATGCCACTTTGAGGGCGTCGAAGCGCGAGCCGTGGCGGGCTACATGCTGGTCAGCAACGCCGCAGCCCCGCCCATCGCTTCGGCACCGCCGAAGCATTCGGCTCGGTCTGCGCCTTCCTGTGCAGCGGCCACGCCAGCTACATCAACGGCCAAAACATCCTGCTCGACGGCGGCGCTTATCCGGGGACGTTTTAAGACCGGCTCCGATGGGAGGGAAAGGCTGAGAAACCGAGAAACCGAGAGATGCCAAGAGCTTGCAGCAGCGTTCAGCGTGGTGCCTGTTCGCCTGAGACCAGCGATCGGATGAGCGGCTCCATCACGCCCGCCGTCGCTCGCCCGACTTGAGAAAAGGTGGTCGCATGGTGATAGAGCACCATGTTTTCTTTTTCATCAAACACCAGGTATTGACCCCCAAAACCTGCAAAGCAGAAGCCGGCACCGCGAGAACACTGAACCCAGATTTGGTACCCGTAGGCTGGCGCCAAGCCACTGAATGTATCGATCTGCTTTGAGGTGGCTTCTTTCAGGAACTTCCCAAAGCAAGAGTTCTCGCTTTTGAGCTCGCGTAGAACCATGACGCCCAGGCGGAGCCAGTCATGGGGCCGCGCACTGAATCCGTTGTAGGTGGAGGTTTGTCCCTTGGCGTTCACGAACCAGGCGCCTTGCGACTCTGCACCAGCGTCTGCCCAGACGGTTTTCTCGAAGTACTTGGCAAACGGCATGCCTGTTGCGGCCTCCACCAACACCCCCAGCGCAACCGTGTCGAAGTTGCTGTAATTGAAAACCGCACCGGCTTCGTAGCGGCGCTCGTCGGCGGCCTTCATCAAGTCCACGAAGTCGGCGGTCATCTTGCCGGTGGCAATGGTCTCGCCGACGGTTTTTTCGAACTCTGCGTTCTTGTGGCCATTCAACCAGGGGTCGGTCTTGTACGCGCCACTGGACATACGCAGCACGTTGCGCACACTGGCGTCTCCCCAGGCGGTACCCGCCAGCGAAGGCACATAGGTTTTCAGGGGGTCCTCGATCGACTTGATATGTCCGTCACACAGTGCCCGGCCAACCGCGAGCGCAGCAAGGCTCTTGGACATCGAATATCCCAAGGGCGTACTGCGTGAACTGACGCCACTTGCAAAACGCTCATAAACAATTTCGGAGCCACGGGCCACGATCAGGGCTTTGCTGTTGTTTTGCTTGAACAAATCGTCCAGCAACAGCTTCGACTCAGCCGGTGCAGCCACGGACTTCAACGGTACCTGCTGTCTATCAGGTGGCGGACTGACGTAGGCAAGGCGAGCAAGACTTCGAAAGCCATTGCTCACATTGGGCCCGTAGGGCATTTCCCGGGCAGTTGCGCACAATGGCAGCGAAAGAGCCAGTAAGAGTTGACCGGCGCTGCGGACCCAGGCCGCGCGCTTGCTGCTAGATGTTTTCATGCTGATGGAGTTCGAAAATACAAAGGCTGCGCCACGCACCAAAAGCCCAGCGCCAGACGTCAAAAAAGTGCAAGAGGCTGCCGCACAGGAACGCTTGGCGCCGAGCTTACGCCCGCGAACAAGGCCATCACTCATCGTTTACGCTAGGCCCGCAAGCCCTTTCGCCGTCAAGAGCGCAGCGAGGCAAGGCCATCAAGAGATGCACTATCACCAAAGCATTCACACGAAGCGCAGATCGCGATTGACTCGCGCTTGTTTGCCAGATGCCTGCTCCGCCGAAGCGGCGAGGTTTTAACGGCGCTGCGGGCGGACTTGTCCTTGCGAGGGGCTTGAGGGGCTATGCCCCAGGCTTAAAGTCTCAGGCTTGAAGTGCGCTGGCTTAAAGTGCGCTGGCTTGGGCCGTCAAGCCACCAGTCGCGCTATCTTGGGGCGCTTTACTTTCCCCGCCTGGTACAAGTCGTACTGCATCTGCATGCCGGCCCAAAGTTCGGGGCTGGTGCCAAAAGCCTGCGCCAACCGACAGGCCATGTCGGCGGAAATGCCTGCCGATTGCGTGACCACGCGGGACAGCGTGACGCGATTAACGCCGAGCTTGAGCGCAGCCTCCGTCACAGAAATTTCACCCAGATATTCCCGAAGGACTTCCCCGGGGTGCGGGGGGTTGTGCATGCGTGCCATGTGAGCCTCAGTGATAGTCGCAGTAATCCACAAGCACAGCGTCGGCTCCCTCGAACGCAAACACCATGCGCCAGTTTCCATTGACGGTTATCGCCCAATGGCCTTTCAGATCACCCTTCAAGGGGTGCAGCGCCCAGGCCGAGGCCGACAGGTCTTCAGGCTTTACCGCTTGGTTTAGTGCTGCCAACTGAAGGCGCAAACGGGCAACGTGAACGGCCTGAATGCCGGCCTTGCTACCAGCCTCGAAAAAGCGCTGCAGGCCCTTATGTCGGAAGCTTTTGATCATCAATTTTATTGTAGCGTGTGGCGCATCATGTGACGTATTGTGTGGGTGTGTCGAAAGCGGATTTGGAAGCTGGTTCATCCCTCGCTCGCGGGGCAAGCTCGACACAGTTGTTGTCAGCGTCCATCCCCACTCGCGCGGGGGAACCGCCGATCCGCCGAAAAGCACGCGGTTCATCTCCGCGCACGTGGGGAACACGACGGGCCGTTACGGCTGCGCCATGACCGTCTATTTCGTCATTGCGAGCCCTTCGACAGGCTCAGGACAGGCCGAGGCGCGGCGATTCACATCCCCGTCATGGCGTGCTCTTTGGACCCCGCCGCGCGACCTGACCCGGCGCCTCTTGGGCCACCGGCACGGCGCCTTTGGCGTGGCGCTGGCCGTTGCAGACTTCGTGGCTGATGGCCAGGTTGGTCTGGTGGGAGTTGCCGCCTTCGCTCAGGGGCTGTATGTGCTCGAGCGTGGCAGCCGCGTGCAGCACGTGTTCGCCGCAAACCCAGCAAGGCACCACGCCGTGCATCTGGCGGGCGACGGTTTTGTAGATCTTGTCGCGGGTGAGGGCCAGCCGGCTCATGCTTTCGCGGCTTACAGATTCGGCGCCAGCAAGCGCTCGAGTTCTTGCACCTTGACGCCGCGCCGCTTGGCCAACTCGTGGACCTGGTCGTCGCCGATCTTGCCGACGTTGAAGTAGGCGCTGTCGGGATGGCTTAAATAAAAACCGCTGACGCTGGCGGCCGGTGTCATGGCCAGGCTCTCGGTCAGGGCCATGCCGATCTCGTCGGCCTTGAGCAGCTCGAACATGGCTTGCTTGACGCTGTGGTCGGGGCAGGCCGGGTAGCCGGGGGCCGGGCGGATGCCGCGGTATTTTTCGGCGATGAGTTCTTCAGGCGTGAGCGATTCATCCGCGGCGTAACCCCACAGGTCTTGCCGCACGCGCTTGTGCAGGGACTCGGCAAAGGCTTCGGCCAGGCGGTCGGCCAGGGCCTTGAGCATGATGGACGAGTAGTCGTCGTGGTCGTCCTGAAAGTACTTTTCTTTTTTCTCGGCACCAATGCCGGCCGTCACTGCAAAAAGGCCAATGTAGTCGGGCAGCATGAAGCTGTTGTGGCCCTCGGCACCGGCATGGCCGGCGCGCACGGCCTTGGTTTCGGCGTCCAGCACCTTGGGTGCGATGAAGTCTGACAGGCAGCGGTTGGGCCGCATGTGCAGCTTGCCATCTGCGTCGGGCGCGGCGGTTTTTTCGGTCTGCTGGCGCAGGCCGTGCCAGACCATGGCCACCTCGCGGCGGCTCTCGTCGGTGTATATCTCAATGTCGTCGCCCACGCTGTTGGCCGGGTAGAGCGCCATCACGCCATTGGCCGTGAGCCAGCGGCCTTCGATCAGGCGCTTGAGCATGCGCTGTGCGTCGGCATACACGCGCACGGCCTCGGTGCCCACCACCTCGTCTTTCAAAATCGCCGGGAAAGGCCCGGCCAGGTCCCAAGTTTGAAAGAAGGGCGCCCAGTCGATGTGCTGGGCCAGCTCGGCCAGGTCAAAGTTCTTGAAGACGCGGCGGCCAATGAACTTGGGAACTGGCGGCGTGTAATGCGTCCAGTCGAGTCGCGTGGCGTTGGCACGCGCCTTGGCAATCGGCCACATCGGCGTCTGCTTTTTGTTGGCGTGCTGATCGCGTACTTTCACGTAGTCGGCATTGAGCTCGTCGATGTACTTGCTCGCCTGGTCGGACAGCAGGCTTTGCGCCACGCTGACGCTGCGGGAAGCGTCGGGCACGTAGACCACCGGGCCCTCGTAGTGTGGCGAAATCTTGACGGCCGTGTGCACGCGGCTGGTGGTGGCGCCGCCAATCATGAGCGGGATTTTTTTGATGCGGAAGTGGTCGTCCTTTTGCATCTCGGCGGCCACGTACTGCATCTCTTCGAGGCTGGGCGTGATCAGGCCCGACAGGCCGACGATGTCGGCGCCCTCGACCTTGGCGCGCGCCAAAATTTCGTGGCAAGGCACCATCACGCCCATGTTGACGACTTCAAAGTTGTTGCACTGCAAGACCACCGTGACGATGTTCTTGCCGATGTCGTGCACGTCGCCCTTGACGGTGGCGATGATGATCTTGCCCTTGGTCTTGACGTCGCCGCCAGCGGCTTCGAGCAGCAGCTTTTCAGCCTCGATGTACGGCAGCAAATGCGCCACGGCCTGCTTCATGACGCGGGCGCTTTTGACCACCTGCGGCAAGAACATCTTGCCCTGGCCGAACAGGTCGCCGACCACGTTCATGCCGTCCATCAGCGGGCCTTCAATCACGTGCAGCGGCCGGCCGCCGTCGGCTTCAATGGCGCGCCACATTTCTTCGGTGTCTTCGGTGATGAACTCGTTCATGCCGCGCACCAGCGCATGGGCCAGGCGCTCACGCACCGGCAACGCGCGCCATTCGTTTTTCAGGCTGTCGTCGCGCGCGCCGCTCTTGGCGGTTTCGGCCACATCAACCAGACGCTCACCGGCGGACAGCGGCGGCTCGCCCGGCGCATAGACGGGCGTCCGATTCAGCACCACGTCTTCCACCCGCTCGCGCAGCACCGGCTCGAGCTCGTCATAGACGCCCACCATGCCGGCGTTGACGATGCCCATGTCCATGCCGGCCTGGATCGCGTGGTACAGAAACACCGTGTGAATCGCCTCGCGCACCGGGTCGTTGCCGCGAAAGCTGAAGGACACGTTGGACACGCCGCCGCTGACCTTGGCGCCCGGCAGGTTGGCCTTGATCCAGCGCGTGGCTTCGATGAAATCAACCGCGTAGTTGTTGTGCTCTTCAATGCCGGTGGCAATGGCAAAAATGTTGGGGTCAAAGATGATGTCTTCTGGCGGAAAACCCACTTCATCGACGAGCACCCGGTAAGCCCGCTCGCAAATCTCGATCTTGCGCTGGTAGGTGTCG
>CAJAOB010000290.1 GCA_903941205.1 uncultured Burkholderiales bacterium
AATCGTGGGAGCTTGAGATGTGCCAGACGCCGCGGCATGCACGTCACTGAAGACCTTCTTTGAGTCAACCCCGAGTGCTTTGTAAACCTTCTCAAGCATTTTGACTTCGACCGGAGACACATTCCCGTCAGCTTGAGCAACCGTTGCCATAAAGGAGGCGATGGCTTCTTTTGAAGCAGTCGGAAGTGTGTCCAAACGCTTTTTGAGTGGTGCAAACGACACAGGGGTCGCGACCAACAATTTCAAGTGCGCTGATAGTCGCTGCTGGTGCCCAGGCGACAGGTGTATCCACGCCTGGATTTGGCTTTGCAAGTGGCGGGTTTCAGATTCGCCAAATTCCCCATCTGCAGACGCCACCGCAGACGCGAGTTGCAAAGTCAGTAATGCCGCCTGGTAGGCTGGTGTATCTCTGTGATTTGCCTCACCCGACGGGATTGGGAACAGGATGACCTTGTCTTCAGCTTTAGGTATTGCTGCGTTGCCCAATACGTCAGGCTCCATCGCAATACCCAGCGACTCCATTACGCGGGCCAAGCTTTGCACTTTATCGCGTGACAAGTTGCTGTCACTTCCGAGCGGGGCCAGTAAGTCTTGAAATGACTGGGTTGTAATCATTCCAATCACGCCTACACGACTTTTTATGTCTGTCAGGTAGGCTTGATGTGACTGCGGCCACAACTTGAACGGAAGCTGCAAAAGCCCTTCAAGAGCACTCCCCGAACTTTGGTTCTTTGTGCGTCCGAGGTAGCGGCTGTAGGGCTCAAGCTCCTTCGTAGCTGCTTCTGCAATTTTCTGTAGTTGCCCAATAGGTCCGGTCAGAACTGAAACGTCCGGGGTCTCTCCAAAGCTCAGCTTGATTTCACCAAATCCTCGGAATGCAGAAGACGCCGGACGGTAAACCAGCTTTAACTTTGTTTTGTTCTTGGGTAGCTTTAGGCCCGCACTAAAGGCTTCACGGTATTTGGTCTCAAAGAGAGTTGCGAACTCGACCGCACATCGTGTGGCGGGGGTACGAAGCCGTGAATTCGGGTCAAACCGCACCCAGGCCAGCGCGATATGTGCAGGCACTCCGACACCTGCCATTGCCGTTTGTCCAAGGGCAAGCTTCAAGTAAACAGGGACTTCCCATGCACGACGAAGTTCTGGAACAGGCTCGTTATACAGAGTGGGAGAGTGATTGCTTAGATCAATCCACTCAAGCAACCCGGATGCGTAATCCTGGAAAGAACTTGATTTTTGGCCGTATATACCTATCAGGCGTCGGACTTCATTGCCGAGGAGGGGTAGTTCTGCGCGCGCAGTGACGTCCTTGGAGCCGTCCAGTAGCACGCGGCGTTCCAGGCCGTAGAAGTACAGGAAGACAAAACCAATGTCAGCATCTGGGTCCTTCTTGCCCGAGCAGAGCCAATTCAAATAGGTTCGTCGGGCTGCGGGGGAGATTTGCGCATAACTTGACCAGTAGTCGGTTTGACGTGCGGTGTAGTCGCCCTTGGACGCAACTGACTTGGTTGGGTCAATAAGACAAGGGTCGTTTTCATGGAATTTTGTCTTCAGCGAAGAACCGACATAAAACATTCCTCCCGGAATGTGGATACCGCCAACATTCACTGACATTCCACTTGGGTACCAAAGGCCTTCGCCATGGCCGACAGGGGCTTTCGGGATGGAAAAACCTGACGAGGAAAAACTGGCTACGGGGACTCGAGCAAACGAGTCCTCCTCGGAACTGTCGCGCTCAACTTTGGACGTCTTAGATGCCGAAGATACTTGTGCCACGCCAGTCAACACAGCTTTAGGCACTGGCACCGCTGGATTGCTGTTGTTCCAAGAGCGAATGAGCGGCCAAGTGGCGGCAATAACACCGATGCCAATCCACACACTCGTTGGGATTTCTGCCAACAAGAGCAAAAAGGCTCCGACAACAATGACGAGGCCTTTGATCCCAGACTTTTTCCTCGCCATATTTTTTACACTCCTTGTAGGTAGATTTTGTTAATTATCGAGGCTTTGACCCATTTGATTCGCGTTTAGTGCAGGCATTTCCTCGCCCGAGGAATCCACCACCGGAGTTCAAACCGTTCATATGGTGGGGTCGGGGTAGCCTTGCCCCCCGGAAAGCGAACTCCATAGCTGATGGCCAAATTCATGCAGTTGAGGGAACGAAATGTGCAAGAGAAAAGATGGGCATCTAGGGAACGCTGCGCGATAAAGCGTTGCGCAGCGCCCATGACCTTGAACGTCGAGCGACAGCTTTCTTGGCAGGTGACTGGCGGCAACGGGTCGGCTTCTGCCGGTCAGTCGACCTGCCGGGAACAACGGCAATCAGCCTAAAGCCGTCATTAACCAAGCCATCCCCGCCTGCCCACTACTAACGGTCCCTGTGCCGTTCTCGAAACCGCATCGCGAACATCCCGAACATGAGCAGTCGCTAAACTCCCCGCACAGGGTCGCGTAAGCAACAAGCCGAGCTTCGGCTTGACCGCCACAGACCAACTCCCCAAACAACACCCGCGCAGGCCCTTTCCCAAGCATGTCCCGAATCGCTGTCATTGATTTTGAAACCACCGGCATCTCGCCGGGCATGGGCGACCGTGCGACGGAGGTGGCTATCGTGATCACTGAAGGCGGGCGGGTGCTTGAGCGGTTTCAGAGTTTGATGAATGCGGGTTTGCGCATTCCGGCTTTCATCACGCAGCTGACGGGTATCAGCAATGCGATGGTGGCTGCGGCGCCTGCCGCGGATAAGGTGATGGCGGAGGCGGCTCGTTTTGTGGGCAGCACGCCGCTGGTGGCTCACAACGCGGCGTTTGACCGCAAGTTCTGGCAGGCTGAGTTGCTTCGCGCGGGTTTGCCGGCGCAGCAACCGTTTGCCTGCACTTTGCTGGTGTCGCGCCGGCTTTACCCCTTGGCGCCCAACCACAAGCTGGGTACGCTGGTGGATTTTCACCGGCTCAAGCGCACCGGCACGGCGCACCGGGCGCTGGCCGACGCCGAAATGACGGTCGAGCTGCTTCATCAGATCCAGCACGATCTCCGGCAGCGCCATCGCCTGGCGAGCCCCGACCACCGCTTGCTGATGGCGCTGCAGCGCTGCGCGAAGTCAGCGCTGCCGGCGTTCATGAGCCAGCATGGTGGCCCGGTGCCTGAGGGCGGCTTGAGCGAGGCCCGCGATGCGCTTTGAAAGCTCGTTGAAGCGACATTGATGGGGGGATCGGTTCAATGGGCGCAGATCGCGGTTTTTAGATCCCGTAATGGCATTGCGCCCCACCCCAACCCTCGCCCATAGGGGGAGGGGCCAACCGTGGCTTCCGCCCTTGTTGTTTTGGAAGGGCCCTTGATCAGCAGTCGCGAAGCCGCCGCGGGCGCAGGTGCCAACGGGCGCTTGTCTGACAAACGGGGTTTATGCGTTGGTGAGAATCAACTTTGATTTCGCTGCCTTTCGGGCTGCGAGGGGCTTGTGCCCCGTTCCCCTGCTTCACTAAACCCCAGACCCAGGAGCTCATGCCATGGCCAAACTTCAGCAGTTGAGAGTTAAAAAGCGCAAGCCACTTGTTCCGGGCAGTGGCGGCAAGCTTGCCAATGATTTGAACAAGCAGGGTTTGCAAAAACCGACGCAAAAAAACGAATCCCGCCGCACGCCCTTGAGTCGCAGCGACCGGGAGTCGCATCTGGGGGCAGATAACCAGGCGCGGGGTCGTCGGGGCGGGCCTGGCAGCCCGAGCGGCGAAGGCCGCTGAGTCTCTCGGGCAGCCTGGGCCTTATTTCGCGTCTGGCAGCTCGATCTTGACTTCGAGCACGTCCAGATTGTCCTGGCGCTCCAGATTGACCTTGATGTCGTTGGGATTGATGTTGATGTAGCGCGAGATCACGGCGATCAGGTCGCGTTGCAGCGCAGGCAGGTAGTCGGGCTTGTGGCTGCCGGCCGTGCGCTCATGCGCCAGGATGATTTGCAGGCGCTCCTTGGCAACGCTCGCAGTGGTTTTTTTCTCGCCGAGTAAAAACGATAGGAAAGAAGCCATGGCTTATTTTCCTCCGAAGAGGCGCTTCAGGAAGCTCGACTTTTGTGCATCGATGAAACGTAGCGGCTTTTCTTCACCGAGAAAGCGCGAGATCACATCCTTGTAGGCTTCAGAGACGTCCGTACCTTCCATGTGCACGGCAGGAACGCCCTGGTTGGAGGCTTGCAGCACGGCTTCGGATTCAGGAATCACGCCGATCAGCTTGATGCGCAGGATGTCGGTGATGTCTTCGAGCGAGAGCATCTGGCCCTGGTCTACGCGGTTCGGGTTGTAGCGGGTGATCAGCAGGTGTTCCTTGACGGGGGTGCTGCCTTCCATGCCGCGTTTGGTCTTGCTGGAAAGCATGCCCAGGATTCGATCGGAGTCGCGCACCGAGGAAACCTCTGGGTTGGTCACCACGATGGCTTCGTCGGCAAAGTGCATGGCCATCAGCGCGCCGGTCTCGATGCCGGCCGGTGAGTCGCAGATGATGTATTCAAAGTCCATCGACGAGAGATCGCTCAGGACTTTTTCAACGCCTTCTTTGGACAGGGCTTCCTTGTCGCGTGTTTGCGAAGCGGCCAGCACGTACAGGTTGTCACATTGTTTGTCTTTAATGAGCGCCTGGTTAAGGTTGGCCTCGCCCTGGATGACGTTGATCAGGTCATAGACCACGCGCCGCTCGCAACCCATGATGAGGTCAAGGTTGCGCAGGCCGACGTCAAAGTCGATGACGGCCGTCTTGTGTCCGCGCAAGGCCAGACCGGTTGCAAAGCTCGCACTGGTGGTGGTCTTGCCGACGCCGCCTTTGCCCGAGGTAACCACGATGATTTTTGCCATGAATGAAAAATCCTTCTATTAAGAACGGGGGATCTGATGCCTCTGCTTCGGCCTGTGATCTGGAATGGAGACGTGTTTGGAAGAGGGTATCTCGTGCGCCAGTCTGTTTACAGGCCGCGAGGCATCCAAGACCCCGGTTTGCGCGATGATGCTGCCGCGCCTCATGTCATCGCGTCCATGACGAGTTTGTCACCTTCTGGCCCGCTCATGAGCCGCACCTGTGTTGGCTTGCCTTGGACATTGAGTGGCAAAGGGGTTTCGCTGGTGCGGTAGACGCCCGCAATCGAGATCAGTTCGGCTTCAAGGCTGAGCGCAAAGATGCGCGCCTGGGTGTTGCCGCGGGCGCCGGCGATGGCTTTTCCGCGCAGCGGCGCATACACGTGAATGTGTCCGTCGGCGATGACTTCTGCGCCAGCGTTGACCATGGCCAGGACCACGAGGTCGCGGCCGCGCGCATAGACCTGCTGTCCCGAGCGCAAGGGCTTGTTGATGACCATGGCACCCAGCGGTGGCTCGGCCAAGGTGGGCGTTACCGGCATTGCCGGCGCAGTGGCGCTGGCCTGGGCTTTGGCGGGACTCGCGGCGGCTTGCTCTGGCGGGCGTTCAGGCTCTGGCGCGGGCGGACTGCTGGCCACAACGCGGGCGTCAGGCGCTGGCAACAAGCCGGCGGCGAGGCCGGCGGCCATCTGGCTGGCCGTGCCGCCCCGGATCGCAATGGGCACCAGGCGGTAGGCTCTCAATACGGTCAGCAGCCTTGGGAAATCGATGGCGCCTGCCTCAACGCCGCTGCGCCGGGCCGCCGCATTGAGCGGCGTCAGGTCGATCACCAGGGGGTCGCTGTCAAAGAAGTCGGGGATGTCGGCGAAGCGAGTTCGCAGTTCTTCAGTAACCACGTCAAGGTCGGCTGATTTGAGCAGCAAGGCCACCAGCGGCAAGTTGGCGCTCTTGATCTCGAAGGAGGCGGGAGGCGTTGAGGCTGCTGCCGAAGGAGCGACGGTCATGGAGGGGTGGCACAGCGTGGCCGTGGGTTGCTGGGGCACGAGGATGAAACCAACCGCAGGGGCAGGACCCTGTCAGTCGGGCTTGAACCGTAGCGGATTTTACCAGCCGCAAGAGCCCAGAACAGCTCAGGAAGCGTCTTTTGGCAGCAGCGCTTCCAGCAGTGCGTAGATCAGCGCGGCCAGGGCGAGCGGGGCCAGATAGTAAATCAGCCGGTACAGCACCAGCGCAGCCAATACTTCGTGCTTTGGCAGCTGATGCGAGAGCAGTGCGACAAACACGGCTTCCAGCACGCCCAGTCCGGCGGGAATGTGTGTGATGACGCCAGCAATTGCCGCAATCAGCAGCACGCTGACCACGCTGGTGAAGGCCAGATGACCGGGGAGCAAACTGAAAATGACAGCGCTCATCAGCAGCCAGTTGCTCATGCCCATGAGGGCTTGGAGCGACGCCAGTCGCCATGTCGGCAGCTGTAAGGCGTGACCCCGGACCGTGAAGCAGCGCCGGCGTGACCGGGCGCACAGCAGCAAGTAAGCCGTGCCTGCGGCCAATAGGGCCAGACCCAGGCCGCGCAAACCCAGACTGCTCAAATGCCAGCCTGGCGGCAGCTCGGCCGGCTGCAGGCTGAACACCGCGCCAGCGACCAGCACGTAGCCCAGCCAGTTGGTCAGCATGCTCAGGGACAGCCAGCGCGTGATGGTGCCGTAGGAAAGCCCCAGGCGCGTGTACAGCCGGTAACGCAGGGCCAGCGCGCCAACCAGGGAGCCCAGGTTGAGGTTGAACACATAGCTCACGAAAGTCACCGTCATGACCTTGGGCGCGCTCAGCGTGTGGCCGGTATAGCGTCTGCCGAGCAGATCAAAGCAGCTGTACAGGCCCAGACTGGCGGCGGCCGTCAGCGCCGCCGTGAGCAGCGTGGCCGGCGGGTAGCCTCGAACGGCCGCAAGCACCTGGGGCCAGGCGATGCTGCGCGCCTCGTGCACCAGCAAAAAGATCAGCAGCGAAATAAAGACCGTGGCGCCAATGCGTTTGAGCCAAGGCCACCAACGCTGCGCCGTCATGGCGGCCCCGGCTTCTTGGGAGGCCCGGGTCTGGATGAAACCAGTGATTCGGCTGGCGTCAGCAAGGGCGAATGGCTGGGCAGCCAGCTGGCCACCAGAGGGTAGAGGCGCAGCAGCTGAAAAACAAAAAAGCTGCGCAGCACGCGCCAGACGTTGGACTCCATCAGGTCTTCGGCCGCCACCGGGCGACAGCTGCTGGCGATAAGCGCGTCCAGGCGCTCAGTCAGGATCTGGTTGAAGTGGCGATCGCGGATGATGACATTGCCTTCAAGGTTGAGCGCAAGGCTTAGCGGGTCCAGATTGCTCGAGCCCACAGTCGACCATTCGCTGTCGCTGACGGCGACCTTGCCGTGCAGGGGGCGCGACAGGTACTCGTAAATCCGCACGCCGCCCGTGATCAGATGGTGATAAAGCAAGCTCGCAGCGATCTTGACTATGGGCATATCGGGCTCGCCCTGCAAGATCAGCCGCACATCGACGCCGCGCCGCGCGGCCCGGCGCAGCTCGCGCAGCAGCCGGTAACCCGGAAAAAAATAAGCGTTGGCGATGATCACGCGCTGGCGGGCGGCGCGAATCGCGATGCGGTAATGGCGTTCGATGTCCTTGGTGTGATGGCCGTTGTCGCGGGTGACAAATATGGCGCCCATATCGCCGGCGCGCGCAGCGGGTTCGCCGGGCTCCGGATAGCGCTGCAGCAGCTCGGTGGCGCTCGAGTCTGAGGCGCAAACGCCGAGGCGCTTGCGTTGACCGGCCAGCAAGGCGCGCAAGGCGAACGCCCGGATGTCCCGCACCAGCGGGCCGGCGATCTCGACCGCATAGTCCTGTTTGGCGGTGGGGCCGTAGTCGGCCAGATGGTCGGCCGAGTAGTTGATACCGCCTACAAAAGCGCGCGCGGCATCGACCACGACGATTTTTCGGTGCATGCGTCTGAGCAGGTTGGTGCGCATGCCCCATAGCCGCGGCGCGGGGTCAAAGACATGGATTCGAACGCCGGCCTTGCTCAGGCTGCAGATGAACTCTGCTGACAAGTCGGGCGAGCCGTAGCCGTCAATGGTGATGTCGATGTTCACGCCGCGCCGGGCCGCCGCCAGTAGCACGGCATGCAGTGCCAGGCCGACCTTGTCTTCGAACAAGATGAAGGTTTCGAGCAGAATTTCCCGCTGAGCCGCCGCGATACATTCAAAAACGCGCGGAAAGAAAGCCTCGCCGTTTTCCAACAGAACGAGCTGGTTGCCGCTGATCCATCGGGTCTTCACGGGAATGCCTGACAGACGGACGGCCAAGGGGGTCACAGTGCCGCGTCACAAGTCAATTTCGGCGGCCAGCGGCGCGTGGTCCGAGAGATGCGACCAAGGCTTGCGCGGCAGCACCACCGGTGCATGCGAGGCGGCGTTGCGCACATAAATGCGATCCAGACTGAGCATTGGCAGACGCGCCGGGAAGGTGCGCGCAGCGCTGCCGCGGGCCTGGACGAAGACCTCGCGCAGGCCGGCTCCGCGCTCGAGCTGCGCGTGCGCGCGATGACGCCAGTCGTTGAAGTCGCCCGCCACCACCAGCGGCGCATCTGTCGGAACCTGCTTGTGCAGCATGTCGCAGAGCAGCGCCAGCTGCTGGCGGCGGTGCGATTCGAGCAGTCCCAGATGCACGCAGACCGCATGCACGTTGGGTCGCTGGTCGGGCATTTGCAGCACGCAATGCAGCAGCCCGCGCCGCTCTGGCCCGCTGATCGAGACGTCCAGGTTTTCGTGGCTGATGATGGGGAACTTGGACATCACCGCATTGCCGTGGTGCCCGTTGGTGTACACGGCGTTGCGCCCGTAGGCGAACTCTGGCCAGATGCTGTCGGCCAGAAACTCATAGTGCGGCGTGTCAGGGTAGTTCTCGAACTTGTCCGAGTGGGTGGCATGCGTGCCGGCGACTTCTTGCAGAAAGACCACGTCGGCGCCAACCGCCCGCACGGCTTCGCGTAGTTCGTGCAGCATGAACTTGCGGTTGAATAAAGTGAACCCTTTGTGGATGTTCACGGTCATGACCTTGATGGAAAAGGTGGGCAGGCTTGTTTCAAAAGACAACTCTGCCTCGGGGAGCAGGGGAGCGGAGCGCGCAGCGAGCATGGGCAATTCAGACTAAGGTTCAATGGTTGTTTGTACCCCTCCTGTCGGCGTGAGCCTTGTAGGACAGAGGGCAGAGCGGCAGTGGCCAGTGGCGTTGGAGGCGCTGAAGAGCTTGCATGCCCCGGCAAGAGCTGATCCATCACCCCTGGGCCAGTGCGCC
>CAJAOB010000291.1 GCA_903941205.1 uncultured Burkholderiales bacterium
CCCCAAGGCGGGGCAGCCCCCTCGGGGGGCAGCGCAGTAGGCGAAGCGACAAGCGTGGGGGCCAACAGCCCCGCCGCCGGGCCGCCCCAAGGCGGGGCAGCCCCCTCGGGGGGCAGCGCAGTAGGCGAAGCGACAAGCGTGGGGGCCAACAGCCCCGCCGCCGGGCCGCCCCAAGGCGGGGCAGCCCCCTCGGGGGGCAGCGCTGTAGGCGAAGCGACAAGCGTGGGGGCCACATTCTTCCAGTGGAATTGCACCGTGTGCCTGAGCATCAGGCCGGCTTCCTGGCAGGCGGCCACGTCTTCATCGCTGGCAAACAGCACATGCAGCGACGAGAGCTGTTCGTCTTCGCACCAGGCCATCAGGGCTTTTGCCAGCAGCGTGCGCGAGGCGGCATCGCGGGCGAGCAGGCGCGGGCCGGGCACCGGCGTGAAAGGCGGGGCCACCACGGCTTTGGGGTAATAGGGCAGGCCGTGCTGCTGGTAAGCGTTGGCCCAGGCCCAGTCGAAAACATATTCGCCGTAGGAGTGCGCCTTGAGGTAAAGAGCGCAAGCTGCCACCAGCGCCGAGTCGGCGTAAAGCGTGACAAAGCGAGGTGTCCAGCCCGTTTCAGGGGCTGCGCTGCCGCTGCCCTGCATGGCCGCCAGATACTCGTGCCGCATGAAGGGATTGAGCACGCCGGCCGGGTCTTGCCCGGCCAGCAGTTCGTTCCAAGCCTCTTCGTTTATCTCCAGCGGGGATTCGTACACCCGAATGACATAATCGTTCTCATTGTTTTTCAATGGCTCGCTCCTGTTGTTTTTGCTTATTCCCGGCCCGAACCCAAGCTCAATGATTGTTCGCCCATGCTACTGAAAATCTGCGTCGCTCAGCTTAATTACTGCGTGGGCGACATGTCTGGCAATGCCCGCAAGATCATCGACGCAGCACGTCAGGCTTATGCAGAAGGTGCGCGCCTGGTGCTCACGCCCGAGTTGGCCATCTGTGGATATGCCGCCGAGGACCTGTTTTTGCGGCCGGCTTTCATCCAAGCCTGTGATGATGCCGTGGATCTCGTCGCTCGCGAGCTGGCCGGGTTAAAAGGGCTGGCGGTGGTAGTGGGTAGTCCGGTCAGCGTTGGCGACGCGCTCGGCTTACGTACGCGCAGCGTCTCGGTGCCACAGTTGTACAACGCTGCCCATGTGCTGCGCGAGGGGCAGCGCGTGCAGACCTATGCCAAGCGCGAATTGCCAAATTACCAGGTGTTTGACGAGCGCCGCTATTTCGCCCCAGGGCAGGGCCACTGCGTCTTCACGGTGGGCGATGGCGCCGACAGCGTTTGCGTTGGTTTGCTGGTCTGTGAGGACGCCTGGTTCGAGGAACCCGCGCAAGCTGCCAAGGCTGCCGGGGCCGAGTTGCTGGCCGTCATCAATGCCTCGCCCTTTCATGTGGGCAAGGGCGCAGAGCGCGAATCCATGATGCGCAGGCGGGCGCTCGCAACAGGCTTGCCGATTGTTTTCGCGCATCTGGTGGGTGGGCAAGACGAGGTGGTCTTCGAAGGCCGCTCCTTCGCCATTCAGGGCGACGGCGCGCTTGCCGGCCGGGCTGTAAGTTTTGACGAGTCCTTGTTTGAGATGACCCTCGGTCGGCCTGACGGGGGCGCTTTGAAGCTTTTGGCGAGCATCACCCCAGAGCGCAGCGCCGAGGCTGATTTATGGGATGCGCTGGTGCTTGGCGTGAAAGACTATTTGGGCAAGAACGGTTTTCCGGGCGCGATTCTCGGGCTTTCGGGTGGCATCGATTCAGCCCTGGTGCTGGCGGTTGCGGTTGATGCCCTTGGCGCGGACAAGGTCAGGGCCGTCATGATGCCCTCGCCCTACACAGCTGACATTTCATGGATTGACGCGCGCGAAATGGCCGGGCGAATGCAGGTGCGCTACGACGAGATTTCGATTGCACCTGAATTTGACGCCTTCAAGGCCTCCCTGGCCGCCGAGTTTGAGGGCTTGCCGGAAGACACCACCGAGGAAAACATTCAGGCCCGCATTCGCGGGGTTTTTCTCATGGCGCTGTCCAACAAGTTCGGCTCCATCGTGCTGACGACGGGCAACAAGAGCGAAATGGCCACGGGTTATTGCACGCTTTATGGCGACATGGCCGGGGGATTTGCGGTCATCAAGGATTTGCTCAAGACCACCGTGTTCAAACTCGCCCGCTGGCGCAACGCGCACAACCCCTACGGTACCTGCGACAGTCCGATTCCCGAGCGCATCATCACGCGCCCCCCCAGCGCCGAGTTGCGCCCGGATCAGACCGATCAGGACAGCTTGCCGCCTTATGAAGTGCTTGACGCGATTTTGGAGCGCTATATGGAAAACGATGAAAGCATCGATTCCATGGTGGCCGCCGGCTTTGAGGCCAGCGTGATCGAACGCATCACGCGACTGATCAAGATCAATGAATACAAGCGCCGCCAGGCACCTATCGGCATTCGGGTTAGCCACCGCAGCTTTGGCAAGGATTGGCGATATCCTGTGACCAGTAAGTTTCGGGCTTAACCTTTTGCCTTTGCCTTTGCCGCCTTGGCATTGCTACATTCATCAAGAAACAACGAACGGAGCCGACCAGTGAAGCAAATTACCGCGATCCTCAAACCTTTCAAGCTCGAAGAAGTGCGCGAGGCCTTGGCCGACTGCGGCGTCACCGGTCTTACCGTGACCGAGGTCAAAGGTTTCGGCCGTCAGAAGGGCCACACGGAGTTGTACCGCGGCGCCGAGTACGTGGTCGACTTTTTGCCCAAGGTCAAGGTTGAAGTGGTCGTCAAGTCGGATGACGTGGAACGCTGTGTCGATGCCATTGTTCGCGCAGCCCGGACCGGAAAAATTGGCGACGGCAAGATCTTCATCACCAGCGTTGAGCGGGTCGTGCGCATCCGTACGGGCGAGGAAGACGAAGCAGCGGTCTGATTGTTTTGTAGCCTGGCGGATGCGTTGCTCGCATTTTCTAGCCCTGCCGCCTCGGCGCTGCCGGGTCTTTGTCAGCCATAAAAAATGGCCTGGCTGCAGCGCGCCGGCCGATTTGCTCCGCCTTGCGTCAGTTCCCGTGGCTGATTTCAGCGGGCTGCTCTGACTGCTTGAGTTGCCTGACCCTGGTCGGGGGCATCGCGATCGAGAAAGTCGATCCTTTTCCCAGACTGCTTTGTATCGAGATCTGGCCCCCGTGACGTTGAGCCACGTGCTTGACGATTGCCAGTCCGAGACCAGTTCCGCCGGTTTCGCGAGAGCGGCTGTGATCAACCCGGTAAAACCGCTCGGTCAGGCGCGGCAGGTGCTCGGCGCTGATCCCCGGACCGGTGTCTTCAACAAAGAATTCGGCCCAGCCGTCCTGCCGACGCCGCCAGCCCGTGCGGACCGTCCCGCCGCCGGGGGTGTAACGCACGGCGTTGCTCAGCAGGTTGGACATGGCACTGAGCAGTTCGCTCTTGCTGCCGGCGATCTCAAAGCCCGGACCGGGCAGCCAGACGATATGGTGGGGCGGCACCGCAATGACCTTGGACAAAGCGCGTGTCTCGCTCAGCGCTTGCGAAAGCAGCGCTTCACTTGAGAGCCACTCGCCCTGGCCCGGTACCGGACTGCCTTCAAGACGCGACAGCGTCAGCAAGTCGCTCACCAGCGTCTGCATGCGTTGTGCCTGCTGGTTCATCAGACCCAGGTACTTCATTTGGTCTGCCGCCTCGAGTGGCAGCGTTTGCAGCGTTTCAATGAAGCCGCTCAGAACAGTCAGCGGCGTTCGGATTTCGTGCGAGACATTGGCCACAAAATCCCGGCGCATGGCCTCTGCGAGTTCCAGCGCTGTCACGTCGCGCGTGAGCATCAGTTTGCGTTTGCTGCCGTAGGGGTGAATTTGCAAGGATATTTTCGAGGGTTGCAAGGGCCGGGAGCCAACAGGGCTGATCTGGATTTCCGCTCTGAAATCGTCTCCCGAGAGGTAACTCGTGAAGGCGGGCGCGCGCACCAGGTTCTGGATGTACTGGCCGACATCGCGTTGAGCGTCCAGACCCAGATGCGTGGCTGCGGTCAGGTTGACCCACTCGATTTGGCCCGTGGCGTCCAGCAGCACCACGCCATTGGGCGATGCCTGGATGGCGGCCAGAAAATTCGTCAGCCTGACATCGCTGCTTCGGGCCCTTTTCTCGAGCTTTTTGATGGTCTTGAGGCAGCGCTCAAAAAGCTCTTGCCAGATTCCGGACAAGCGCGGCGTTTCGGAGACGTCCGCCCGGTTCAGCCAGTCCAGCATTCGGCGGGCACGCAGTCCGTCGATGACAAGCCAGACACCGGCGCCAAGCATGGCGCCCAGAACGGCCCCCATGGCCGACGAACGGACCAGACCCCAGGCGGCGCCTGCCGACACCATCAACAGCAGTTCTAGAAGACGCCGTGTCATGCCATAGAAGTTTGCTGTCCTTGGTCCGGGTTGCGGGCCATGCTCGGCGCGGTCAGCCGGTAGCCGGCGCCCCGCACGGTCTCCACCATGACGGCGGCCTCGCCCAGCGACTCTCTCAAGCGCTTGACGTGTACATCGACCGTGCGCTCCTCAATAAAAACATGGTCACCCCAGACCTTGTCCAACAGCGTGCTGCGCGAGTGCACTCGCTCCGCGTGCTTCATGAGGTAGTGCAGGAGTTTGAACTCCGTGGGTCCGAGCTTGAGTTCGCGTGCTTTGTACGTGACCCGGTAGGTTTCTGCGTCCAACGCAAGTTCTGCGACTTGCACCGAGTCCTTGGTGGTTTCTGGCGCTCGGCGGCGTAGCAGCGCCCGGATGCGGGCCAGCAATTCCTGCGTTGAAAAAGGCTTGGTGATGTAGTCGTCGGCGCCAGCGTCCAGGCCCTGAACCTTGTCCGACTCGTCACTGCGCGCTGTCAGCATGATGATGGGAACGGTTTTTGTGCGCTCGCTCTTGCGCCAGCGCCGCGCCAGCGCCGCACCGCTTTCTCCCGGCAGCATCCAGTCGAGCAGAATCATGTCGGGCAGCTTGTTGTCCACTTCAAGTTGCGCCGAGGCGCCGTCAAAGACGATGGTGGGCTCGAAGCCGTTATGCCGCAGGTTGACGGCGATCAATTCTGCGATCGACCGCTCGTCTTCCACCACGAGAATTCGGGGCAGCTTTCTCATCGAATCACCGACTCGACCTTGTTTAGGGGTGTATGGCGAATATCCTCGCCCTTGACGATGAAAATGATCTGCTCGGCGATGTTCTTGGCGTGATCGCCCACGCGCTCTATCGACTTGGCCAGAAACAGCAGGTCCAGGCTGGGGGAGATTGTGCGAGGGTCTTCCATCATGTAGGTGATCAGCTTGCGCAGAAAGCCGTTGTATTCATCGTCAATCTCGTTGTCCTGCTTGATGATGGCTATGGCCATGACGGTGTCCAGGCGGGCAAAAGAGTCGAGTGTTTTGCGTAGCATGGCGGCAGCCAAGTCTGCAGCTACCCGCAGCTCGGAACTCGGCAGGTTGCGTGGCGAGCCGCTTTGGATGATGGACTTGACCATGCGGGCGATGCGGGCTATCTCGTCGCCGGCGCGTTCTAGATTTTGGGTCGTGCGTGATATGGCCATCAAAAAGCGCAAGTCACGGGCGGTGGGCTGGCGCCGGCCGATGGTTGAGATGATCTCGTGGTCGATGCTCATTTCCATCTGGTTGATGATGGTTTCTTTTTCCAGCACCTGATCGGCGGTCTCCAGGTTTAAATGAACCAGCGCGTACATGGCTTGCTGTAATTGCGCCTCAACCAGGCCACCCATCTCAAGCACATGGGTAGAGATGGAATTGAGTTCGGTGTCGAATTGACTCGAGATGTGTTTGTCGCTCATGATTAACCGAACCTTCCTGTGATGTAGTCTTCTGTCTCCGTGCGCTTGGGCTTGAAGAAAATTTGTTCGGTTGCACCAAACTCGATCAACTCACCGATGTACATGTAAGCGGTGAAGTCGCTGCAACGTGCCGCTTGCTGCATATTGTGGGTCACGATGGCGATGGTGTAATCATGTTTGAGCTCGTTGATCAGTTCTTCGATCTTTCCGGTGGAGATCGGGTCCAGCGCGGAGGTAGGTTCGTCGAGAAGTAAGACCGAGGGTTTGACCGCAACGCTGCGGGCGATGCACAGGCGCTGCTGCTGGCCGCCTGAGAGTGATAACCCGTTTTGACCTAGTTTGTCCTTGACTTCATTCCAGAGCGCGGCCTTGGTCAAAGCCCATTCAACCCGCTCGTCCATGTCTGTTTTGCTCAGGCTCTCGTACAGGCGCACGCCGAAAGCAATGTTTTCGTAGATCGTCATCGGAAACGGTGTCGGCTTTTGAAAAACCATGCCGATGCGCGCGCGCAAGAGATTCAAGTCCTGGTTTTTATCCAGAATATTAGTACCGTAAAAGTTGATCTGACCCTCTGCCCGCTGACCCGGGTACAGGCTGTACATGCGGTTTAGCGTACGCAAAAGGGTGGACTTGCCGCAACCGGAAGGGCCGATGAAGGCGGTGACTTTACGTTCCGCAATGTTCATCGAGACGTCTTTGAGTCCGCGAAATTTGCCGTAGTAAAAGTCGAGGTTGCGGACCTCGATCGCATTTTTAAGTTCTTTTTGGGTGTCAGGCATGGGCATGTCCAGTGTTCGTTGGGCCTTGTCGAAAGCGTAAGGTGAAGGCCGGGACAGGGGGGGTCAGGCGGAGATTTTTTCGCGGAAGAAAACACGCGCCAGGATATTGAGGACCAGCACAGCCAGTGTGATGAGCAGCGCGCCACCCCAGGCCAGACGGATCCAGTTTTCATAAGGGCTCATGGCGAACTGGAAGATCACCACCGGCAGGTTAGCCATGGGCTTGCCCATGTCGGTGCTGAAAAACTGGTTATTGAGAGCAGTGAAAAGGAGCGGGGCGGTTTCGCCGCTGATGCGGGCAACTGCCAGCAGCAGCCCGGTGATGACGCCACTCTTGGCTGCCCGCAGGGTCACCATAGTGGAGACTTTCCAGCGTGGCGCACCCAGGGCAAAAGCCGCTTCGCGCAGGCTCGAGGGCACCAGACGCAGCATGTTCTCGGTGGTGCGCATCACCACGGGTATGGCGATCAGCGACAAGGCCAGACTGCCTGCGTAACCCGAGAAATTGCCTACGGTGGCTACCGCGATGGCGTAAACAAACAAACCCAGAACGATGGAGGGCGCCGACAGCATGATGTCGGTGACAAAGCGGGTCAGCTCGGCTGTCTTGCTCTGGTCACCGTATTCCGTCAGGTAGATGCCGGCCAGAATGCCAATGGGCGTGGAGACCAGCACCGACAGGCCGACCATCATCAGGCTGCCGACGATGGCATTGCGCAAGCCGCCGCCTTCGGAGCCGGGCGCAGGCGTGTCTTTTGTGAACATGTTCCAGTCCACCGCGGCCAGGCCATTGGACAGCAGGACAAAGAGGATCCACAGCAACACGGCCAGCCCCAGTCCCATGGCAGCCATGGAGAGGATCAGCCCCTGGGCGTTGGCCCGACGACGGCGTTTGTAGAGTTGTTGGTTGAAGTTGGTCAGCATGTCAGATGCCTTTGGCTTTTTCAGTCTGGAGTACCAGTATTTTGGCCAAGGCCAAAACAACGAAGGTGATCAAAAACAGCAGAAAACCCAGCGCAAACAAGGCCGCTATATGAAAGTCAGCGGCTTCGCCGAATTCGTTGGCCAGTGTTGAAGCGATGGAGGTGCCGGGTGAAAACAGCGAGGTCGGCATGCGGTTGGCGTTGCCAATTACGAAGGTCACCGCCATGGTTTCGCCAAGGGCCCGGCCCAAACCCAGCATGATGCCGCCGATCACCCCTTTTTGGGTGTAAGGCAATACCACCTTGCGAACGACTTCCCATGTGGTGCAGCCCAAGCCGTAAGCTGATTCACGCAGGATCGGCGGGGTGATTTCGAAGACATCGCGCATCACTGCCGCAATGAAAGGCAGCACCATGAAAGCCAATATGATGCCGGCGGCCAAGATACCCATGCCGTTGGTCGCGCCGCCAAACAAAAAGCCGACCAGCGGCATGCCGCCCAGCACTTTTTGCAGAGGTACCTGCAGGTAATCGGCAAACAGGGGAGCAAATACAAACAGGCCGAACATGCCGTAAATGATGGACGGCACGGCGGCAAGCAACTCGATGGCGGTTCCCAGGGCACGGCGCAGCCAGACTGGACAGGTTTCTGTCAAAAAGACAGCTACGCCGAAGGCCAGTGGCACAGCGATCAGCATGGCCAAGCCGGCACTGGCGATGGTGCCGACGATGGCGATCGCAGCACCGAATTCTTCGTTGATGATGTCCCACTCGACATACCAGATGAACTGAAGACCGAATTTCTTGAAGACCGGCCATGCATTGAAGAACAAGGATGCAATGATCCCGGTCAGGGCAATCAGGACCAGCAGAGAGAAGGTTTGCGTGAGTCTGTGAAAAAAGAAGTCCTGCAGTCGCTGCCTTTTGGCAACGCGCACCATGTCCAAGCTTCCGGTTTCCATGCTTGACGCGGTCGTTGCAGGCTGTGAACTCGTGATGGCTGGCGTGCTCATGGGCTGACCTTGAGGTTATTCTGGCGGCTCAAAAAACTCCGCCGGCGCTGCTGGTGGCAGGCCGACGGTGGAGGGTCTGAGCGTTGCTTACTTCTGGATCTGTGACCAGACTTTGCTGCGGATCTGGTCGGTAAGGCTGCTGGGCAGGGCGACGTAATCCAGATCATCGGCCATTTTGGCGCCATTTTTGAAGGCCCAGTCAAAGAACTTCAGGGCTTCTGCAGACGCTGCCTTGTCGGCGGGTTGCTTGTACATCAGGATGAAAGACGCTGTGCTGATGGGCCAGGCGGTAGCGCCCTTGGCGTTCACCATGGACACGCCCATGCCTGGAGCGCTGAACCAGTCTGCGCCAGCTGCAGCGGCGGCAAAGGTCTTGTCATCGGGCGAAACGTACTTGCCGTCGGCGTTTTGCAGTTGCATGAAGTTCATGCCGTTTTTCTTGACGTAAGCGTACTCAACGTAGCCGACTGCGCCTTTGATGCGGTTGACGTTGGCGGCAACACCTTCGTTGCCCTTGCCGCCCACCGATGTGGCTGCAGGCCATTTGACGGCGGCACCTTTGCCAACCTTGTCAGCCCAGTCCTTGCTGATGGCAGCCAGGTAATCGGTGAAGTTGAAAGTGGTGCCGGAGCCATCGGCGCGGTGCACCACGGTGACCGCCTGGTCAGGCAATTTTTTGCCAGGGTTCAAGGCGACCAGTTTGGCGTCGTTCCATTTGGTGATGGTGCCCAGGAACATTTCGGCCAGCACGGGACCGCTGACGCGCAATTCGCCAGGCTTGAAGCCCTCCAGGTTCAGCACGGGCACGGTACCGCCGATGATGGCCGGGAACTGGATCATGCCGTCTTTGTCGAGTTCAGCGCCGGGCACCGGTGCGTCGGTGGCGCCGAAAGTCACGGTCTTGGCGCGGATCTGCTTGATACCGCCAGACGAGCCGATGGACTGGTAGTTCATGCCGGTGCCGGTGGCAGCTTTGTAAGCTTCAGCCCATTTGGCGTAGATGGGGAAAGGGAAGGTTGCGCCAGCGCCGGTGATGTCGGCGGCCAAGGCTGAGCCCATGGTCAGGCAGCTCAGTGCGGCTGCTGCAACAGTCTTGAGAAGTGTTCGCTTGGTGGTCATGAAATTTCTCCGGTTGGTTTGTAAAGCTCGAGGAGGACTTTAGGCGGGGCATATGACAGGCGTGTGACAGGTCACGGAGCGCGGGG
>CAJAOB010000292.1 GCA_903941205.1 uncultured Burkholderiales bacterium
ATCTCTGCCGGATGGAACTCCTAGCTTCATAAATGAACCAAAGCCAAGGGCTAATCGATTCATTATGTAGCTATTTTTAGTTATTAATAGTTATTTAGAGTTATTGTCTAAGCGGGCCTCTTCAATCGCCCAAAGCCCTGAGCACGTTCTCCGCCGTCGCCGGCGCCGTCAGCTGCACACCCCCGCCATCTGCCCGCGCGCTAGCTACCGCATCCTTCATGGCCTCAAACACGCTGATGGCCAGCATGAACGGTGGCTCGCCGACGGCTTTGCTGCCGAAGACGTTGTCTTCGCGGTTGGGCTCGGGCCAGAAGGCGACCTTGAAGTGTTCGGGTATGTCGCCGGTGGCGGGAATCTTGTAGGTGCTGGGGGCGTGGGTTTGCAGGTAGCCCTTGTCGTTCCACACGAGTTGCTCGGTGGTCAGCCAGCCCATGCCTTGCACAAAGCCGCCTTCGATCTGGCCGATGTCGATGGCTGGGTTGATGCTGGTGCCCACGTCGTGCAGGATGTCCACCTTGAGCACGCGGGACTCGCCGGTCAGGGTGTCGATGGCGACTTCGGTGCAGGCGGCGCCGTAGGCGAAGTAGTAAAACGGCCGGCCCGTGAGGGTGGTCTTGTCGTAATGGATTTTGGGCGTGCGGTAAAAGCCGTCGCTCCAGAGCTGGATTCGGTTGGCGTAGGCCTGGCGCACCACGTCCTTGAAGGCGCGGGTTTGCGTCGGCGAGATGACCTGGCCGCCGGCAAAGCGCACGGCGCCGGCGCCGCAGTGGTCCAGGCCGGCGACAAATTGCGCGAGGTTGCCCTTGACGTTGCGCGCGGCGTATTGGGCGGCTCTGGCGTTGAGGTCGGTGCCGGCTGAAGCCGCCGTGGCCGAGGCGTTGGGTATCTTGCTGGTGTCGGTGGCGGTGACCAGCACGGTTTCAAAGGGCACGCCGAGTTCGTCGGCGACGATCTGCCCGACCTTGGTGTTCAGGCCCTGGCCCATTTCGGTGCCGCCGTGGTTGGCCTGCACGCTGCCGTCGGTGTAGACATGCACCAGCGCCCCGGCCTGGTTGAACAGCGTGGCCGTGAAAGAGATGCCGAACTTGACCGGTGTGAGCGCCATGCCGCGCTTGATGACGGGGTTGCCGGCGTTCCAGCGGGCGATGTCATGGCGGCGTTGCGCGTAGTCGCTGGAGGTGGCCAGCGTGTTCATCAGCGGCGCCAGGATGTTGTCTTCCACCTGCATGCCGTAATGCGTGGTGTCGCGCTGGCCGCCGGCGGCAGCGGGCTCGTCGCTGTAAAGGTTGACCAGGCGCACGGCCAGCGGGTCCAGCCCGAGATGCCGGGCGATGTCGCCCAGAATGCTCTCGGTGACGATCATGCCCTGCGGGCCGCCAAAGCCGCGAAAAGCGGTGTGGCTTTGCGTGTTGGTTTTGCAGCGGTAAGACGTGATGCTGACGTCTTCTAAAAAGTAAGCGTTGTCGGCGTGAAAGATGGCCCGGTCGGCCACCGGCCCGCTCAGGTCGGCGCTGAAGCCGCAGTTGGCTGCCATCATGAGTTGCAGGCCGCACAGGCGCCCGCGTTCGTCAAAGCCCACGCTGTAGTCGTAGGCGAAGGGGTGACGTTTGCCGGTGACCATGAAGTCGTCGTCGCGGTCCAGACGCAGCTTGACGGCTTTGCCAAATTTGCGCGCGGCCAGCGCCGCCCACACCGCCATGTGGCCGCTCTGCGTTTCCTTGCCGCCAAAGCCGCCGCCCATGCGCCGGCATTCGACGCGCACGGCGCTGTTGTCTATGCCGAGCGCATGCGAGACCCAGTGCTGCGCCTCGCCGGGGTGCTGGGTGCTGGAATAAACCAGCCACTGGTTTTGCTCTTGCGGCAGCACATAGGCAACCTGGCCTTCCAGGTAGAAGTGTTCTTGCCCGCCCACTTCAAAGCTGCCGCTCAAGGTGTGCGGCGCGCGCGCCAGTGCGGCTGGCGCGTCGCCGCGGCGTACGGTCACGGGCGGTAGCACAAAGCTCTGCGCGGCCAGGGCCTCGCGCACGGTGAGCACTGCGGGTAACGCTTCTATATGGACTTGCACCTTGCGTGCTGCGTGCCGCGCCTGCATCACCGTGTCCGCCACCACCAGGCCAATCACCTGGCCAATGTGCTCGACCGTGTCCACCGCAAAAATGGGCTCGTCGTGAACAAAGGTGGCCAGCAGCGGGTCGCCGGGCACGTCGGCCGCGAGCACCACGCCGCGCACGCCGGGCATGGCCAGCGCTGCCGCCGCGTCCACGCCCAGCAGCTTGCCGTGGGCCACGCTCGACAAGATGGGGGCGGCATGCAGCGTGCCCCTGACTTCAGGAATATCGTCGATGTAGTGGACGGCGCCGGCCAGTTGCGCGCGCGCGCTTTCATGAAAGTGCGACTGGCCGGCAGCGCCTTGCCGCGCGGCTGGGGCCGGAACGGTTCCGCCCGCTGTTTGTTCAGGGGCCTTCATGCCAGCGCCTCCAGCGTGAAGGACTCGAGCTTGATCTGCTGCGCGCCCTGGCTTTCCAGCCAGAAGCGTTGCAGCAGGTTTCCCAGCACCTCGCGCCGGTAGGCGGACGAGGCGCGCATGTCGGAAATCGGCGCGAACTCGGCGCGCAGCGTGGCCATGGCCGCCTGCACGCTGGCCAGCGACCAGGGCTGGCCGTGCAGGGCGGCTTCGGTTTGCCGGGCCCGCACCGGCGTGGCGGCCACGCCACCGGCGCCAATGGAGACCGAGTGGACGCGCCCGTCGGCGAGGCCGACGTTCAGCGCCAGGCAGACGGCGGAAATATCGTCGTCGTAGCGTTTGGAGATCTTGTAGGCGCGCAGCAAGTCTTGAGTGGCGCCGGCCGGGGGCAGGGGCACCTTGATGAAGGCCAGCACCTCGTCGGCCGCCAGTCGGTTTTGCCGGTAGCCGGTGTAGAAATCTTCCAGCGGCATTTCACGCTCGCCGCGCACGCTGGCCAGCAGGATGACGCTTTTAAGCGCAATCAACAGCGGCATGGAGTCGCCAATTGGCGAGCCGTTGGCCACGTTGCCGCCCAGCGTGCCCGAGTTGCGCACCGGCAGGCCGGCAAAACGCGCGGCAAAGCTGGCAAGCTGCGGCCAAATGGCGACCAGGGCCGCAAAAGCCTCGTTCAGATTGGCGGCCGCACCGATCAGCAGCGCGTCAGCGCGGCGCTCAATGCGGCGCAACTCGGCCACCCGCGTCAGGTCGATCACCGCGTCAAAGTTCTGGTGGAGCTTGGTGACCCACAAGCCCACGTCGGTGCAGCCGGCCACCAGCTGGGCGCCGGGTTGTGCGGCGCGGGCGGCCAGCAGCTCGGGCAAGCTGGCTGGCAGCTGGTAGCCGGGGTGGGCGTCAGGGCGGGGCTGAATCTGTGCCAGCCGGGCTTTCAAGCGGAGTTCATCGAGCGCGACTTTCGGGTAATTGGCCATTTGCTGCGCAGCGTCGAGGATGGGCCGGTAGCCGGTGCAGCGGCACAGATTGCCCGAGAGTTCGGCCTGGGCGAGCGCGCGGCTGATCGGCTTGGCGCGGGCTGGCGTGGTGGCGTCCGTCGCGTTGGCGGTTTCGATGGCGGCGGCGCTGGCCACGTGGTTTTGGTACATGCCAAACAGGCTCATGACGAAGCCGGGGGTGCAAAAGCCGCATTGCGAGCCGTGGCATTCGAGCATGGCTTGCTGGGCCGGGTGCAGGCCGGGCGGGGCTGTGACAGAGGCCTGCGCCACGGGCTGCAGCAGCGGGTCAGCCGTGAGGTCTTCGACCGTCCACAGCGCCAGCCCGTGGACCGAATGGGCCAGGCGGATGCAGCTGTTGATGGCTTTGAAGCTGAGCGTGTCGCCTTGCATCTGGCCGATGACGACGGTGCAGGCGCCGCAGTCGCCTTCGCCGCAGCCTTCCTTGGTGCCGGTGCAGCCGAGGTCCTCGCGCAGCACCTCGAGCAGCGTTCGGGTGGGTGGTACATTGCTCAGCGTCACGACGGCGCCGCGCCGGACGAACTCGATGGTTTGACTTGAAGGTTTGGACATAGGCGGGTCAGGGTAAACAATCAGGCAAACGTCGGCATACGGATCGGCATATCAACCGCATGTGTGAACAGGTATGAAAGATCAGGCGCTTTTCGACAAGATAGATCTCCATCTCATCAGGGTCTTGAACACCGTGCTCACAGAACGCAGCGTTTCGCGCGCCGCCATCCGCCTGGGAATGTACCAACCCGCCGTCAGCGCTGCGCTGCGACGCCTGCGCGATCTGGCCGGTGATCCGATTCTGGTGCGTTCAGGCGCCGGCATGGTGCCGACCGACGCCGGCCTGCGCATGATGGAGCCGTCTGCAAGCATTTTGCGTGCCGCCGAAGTGCTGTTCAGTGACGCGCGCGGCTTTGACCCGGCCACCGCCCAGACGGTTTTCAGCCTGGCTGCCAGCGACTACCTGGACCCGCAGTTCCTGCCGCAGCTGGTGATGCAGATCAAGGCGCAGGCGCCGCTGTGCCGCGTCGAGATGCGCGGCCTGTCGCCCGAATCGGATTACCGGGCGCATCTGGCGCAGGGCGACATTGACATCGTGATTGGCAACTGGGCCGCGCCGCCAGACGACCTGCACATGGGGCGCCTGTTTGATGATGAAGTGGTCTGCCTGGTGTCCAATGATCATCCGGCGGTGCGCCGCGGCTGGGACGCCAGGACCTGGCTGGAAGCCGAACATATTGCGCCCACGCCCACGCACCTGGGCGCCCGGGGCGTCATCGATGACCATCTGGAGCAACTCGGGCTGCGGCGCAACATCATGGTGCGCTGCCCGCACTTCGGGTTGATTCCGGCCATGGTGGCATCGAGCTTGCTTGTGCTGACAACCGGGCGCCAGTACTGCGAGCGCTACCTCGATCAACTTCCGGTGCAGATACTGCCTTGCCCGCTGGAGTTTCCACGCATGATGTATTACCAGCTCTGGCATGAGCGCACGCATGCTTCAAATTCTGCCAGGTGGCTGCGCGAGCGGGTTCGCTCGGTCGCCCTGGCGCTCCGGAAAGACTAGTCACCAAGAGCTTAGACAAGGGTGCGCTGCGGGCGCGCTTCAAGCCAACAACACCAAGCCGTATGACCGACAACGACAGCCCCCAGAAAGCGCAGACAGCCCAGGCAGCGCCGGCCGCCAGCCCCCGGCTGCAACTGCACGGCATCACCAAGCGTTACCCGGCGGTGGTCGCCAACAGCGAGGTGTCGCTGACCGTGCAGCCCGGCGAAATCCATGCGGTGCTCGGTGAAAACGGTGCCGGCAAGTCGACCCTGATGAAAATCATCTACGGCTCGGTCAAGCCAGACGCCGGCAGCATCCAGGTCGATGGTGCGCCGGTGAGCGTGCGCAATCCTCAGGAGGCCAGAGCGCTGGGCATCAGCATGGTGTTTCAGCATTTCAATCTGTTTGAAACCATCACGGTGGCTGAAAACGTCTGGCTGGGCCTGGACAAGCACCTGACACTGGCCGAGGTCACGCAAAGCATCACGGCCAAGGCCTCTGAATACGGGCTGGACATTGACCCGGCAAGGCCGGTACACACGCTGAGCGTGGGCGAAATGCAGCGTGTCGAGATCATCCGCGCGCTGCTCACCAACCCGCGCCTGCTGATCCTGGACGAACCGACCTCGGTGCTGACGCCGCAGGCCGTCGACAAGCTCTTTGTGGTCCTGCGCAAGCTGGCTGCTCAAGGCTGCAGCATTCTTTACATCAGCCACAAGCTGCACGAAATTCGCGCGCTTTGCACGGCGTGTACGGTGCTGCGCGGCGGCAAGGTCACCGGTATTTGCAAGCCGGCCGAGGAAAGCAACGCTTCGCTGTCGCGCCTGATGATTGGCGCCGAGCCTCAGCAGCTTGAACGCCGGCCCGGCCGCCTGGGCCAATCGGTGTTGCAGGTGCAGGGCCTGAGCCTGGCGCGGCTGGACCAGTTTGGCGTCGACCTCGCTGGCATTGACCTGCAGGTGCGCAGTGGCGAGGTGGTGGGCATTGCCGGGGTTTCGGGCAACGGCCAGCGCGAGCTTTTGTATGCGCTGTCGGGCGAAGACGTGCGGGCGGACCCCGGCATGGTGCTGATTGACGGCCAGCCGGCCGGGGCCTTGCCGCCGCAGCGCCGGCGCGCGCTGGGTCTGCATTTTGTGCCTGAAGAGCGGCTGGGCCGCGGCGCCGTGCCGACCATGAGCCTGGCGCACAACCTCTTGCTCACGCGCACCGACCACGTGGGCCGGGGCGGCTGGCTGCAACTGGACGCCTTGCAGACGCAGGCGGGGGGCGTCATTGCCCGCTTCAACGTCAAGGCGGGCGGGCCGCAGGCGGTGGCCAAGTCGCTGTCCGGCGGCAACCTGCAAAAATTCATCGTCGGCCGCGAGATTGCG
>CAJAOB010000293.1 GCA_903941205.1 uncultured Burkholderiales bacterium
AGCAGCAAGGTCGGCACGCGCCAGTCAGCGGCTGCCGCCACCGTCGCCGGGCCGGCCGTGGCAATGAAACGGGCCAGCCGTGCCGAGATTTTCGGATGCACCAGCGGATCGGCCTGGTAAGCGGCAACGACCGCCGCGTCGTGTGACAAATACCGTGGATCCAGTCCGTTGTTGATGCACAGATTCGGCGCCACGGCCGGCAAGGTGGCGACCAGGAATTTTTGCAAGGCGCTCAGGCCCGGGTCCAGCGCCGGCGACGACATCACCAGCGCATCGACCGGCCTGCGCTGCAAGCTGACGAAGCGGCTGGCGACCAGACCGCCCAGGCTGTGGCCGAGCAAGATCAGCGCCTGGCCTTGCTGACCGAGCCGCTGCTGCTCAGCACGGGTCGCGTCGATCACCGCGGCGAGGTCGTCAAGCAAGGCCGTGTCATGCGTCAGGCCGCCGCGCGGACCGCCCGAAAGACCGTGGCCGCGCTGGTCATAAGCGCGCACCGCAAAGCCCCAGTCGCCCAGTTCACGGGCCAGTTCGGCGTAGCGGCCGGCATGCTCACCCAAGCCGTGGACCAGCAACACTTGCGCCCGCGCCGCACCCGCTGGCGCCGGCCAGTCGTGCAGCATCAGGGTCTGGCCGTCGGCCGTGACCCAAGGCGTTTGAAGCGCGGCCACCATTTGGTTCAGCCCGGCATCTGCGCGATGACGTGCGCCACCGCCGCCGTGAGTTTCTTGGCGTAGGGCACATGCAGGAACTCATTGGGCCCGTGCGCATTGCTTTTGGGCCCCAGCACGCCGCAGACCATCATTTGCGCCTTGGGGAAACCTTCGCTGAGCATGTTCATGAGCGGGATGGTTCCGCCCTGGCCGATGGTGCCGCAACCCGCGCCAAAAAAGGCCTGTGAAGCGCCGTCCAGCGCCTTGTCAAACCAGGGCGTCGAGCTGGGCGCGTTCCAGCCGGTGGCGCCGCCGCCATTTTCAAAGGTCACTTTGGCCTGGTAAGGCGCGTTGTCTTCAAGCAGGGCCTTGAGCTCCTGCACGGCCTGGGCCGCGTCAACCAGCGGCGGCAGGCGCAGCGAGAGCTTGAAGGCGGTATAGGGCCGCAGCACATTGCCAGCGTCTTTGAGCGCCGGAAAGCCTTCTGCGCCAGTCACGCTGAGCGTGGGCCGCCAGGTGCGGTTGAGCAGGGCTTCCACCGGGTCGGTGGTGGTCGGCAGCGTGAACGCGGTCGAACCGCCGCAATCGTAATGCGCCCAGGGAAAGCGCTTGTAAATCTCCTCGCCCAAAATGCCCGCCGTGGCGCGTGCCTGCGCCAGCCGGTCAGCGGGCACCTCGCAATGAAAACTGGCCGGCAGCAGGCGGCCGGTGGCGCTGTCCTCGAGCCGGTCCAGCACCTGGCGCATGATGCGAAAGCTTGACGGCACCAGGCCGCTGGCATCCCCCGAATGAATGCCCTCGCTGAGCACCTCGACCCTGAGCGTGCCGGCCACCATGCCGCGCAAGCTGGTGGTGAGCCAGAGCTGGTCGTAGTTGCCGGCGCCCGAGTCCAGGCAAATCACCAGCCCCACATCGCCGAGCCGGCTGCGCAGCGCGTCAACATAAGGCAGCAAATCGTAGGAGCCGCTTTCCTCGCAGGTCTCGATCAGGCCGACGATGCGCGGATGGGCGACTTTTTGCGCCTTGAGCGCCTGAATGGCGGCGATGCTGGCGTAGGTCGCGTAACCGTCGTCGGCGGCGCCTCGGCCGTAGAGCTTGCCGTCCTGGTAACTCGGCGTCCACGGGCCTAAGTCAGCGCGCCAGCCGCTGAATTCGGGTTGTTTGTCGAGGTGGCCGTACATCAGCACCGTTTGCGGCGTCTGGCCAGGCACGGCGGCGCGGGTGGCCGGCACCTCAAAAAACAGCACGGGCGTGCGGCCGGGCAAGCGCACGATCTCCAGCGTCAGGCCTTCGACTTTCTGGGCTTCGACCCAGGCGGCGGCATTGCGCATGACGGTGTCGATGTAGCCATGCTGCGCCCAGTCGCTGTCAAAACCCGGGGATTTGGCCGGGATGGCGATGTACTCGCTGATCTGGCGCACGATGTCGCCGTCCCACTGGGCGCTGACCTGGTCTAGCGCAAGCGCTGCATCAAGGACGGAAGCGGGCAAACGGGCGTTCATAACAACTCCTGAAGTGAAGGCAGAAATTCAAAAAATAGGCCACAGAGGTCCGGCCAAACAAAGGCAGCCTGGCAAGCCCCACGCTGGCCAGGGGCCAAGCAGGCTTGAGACTCTAACCCGAAGCCCCGGAAGCCGCCAACACGGGCGGCTTGGGGCCAAGTCCGGCGTCCGATGGGCTGTCCGGGCCGGGCACGCTCTGGCACTCCCAGAAAACACGCGCCGTGCAGCGCTTGCAAATCTCGCGGTCGAGCTTGGTGAAGATGCTGGCAATCGCCGTGCGCTTGTCAGGAAACTGATGCTCGGGCCCCAGCAAGCGCGTGAAGCCGGTGGTTTCCCACATGCGGATGACTTCGGGCCGCGGACGGTGAAAGTACAAATCGCCGCCCATGGCGCGGCGGGCGTTGAGTTCGGCCTCCCACAGCTCGGCGCCGGCCAGGTCAATGAAGTTCATGCTTTTACCCATCACCAGCAAGTGCTTTTGCGGCGCAGGCGCATGGCGCAATGCGTGCAGCGTGTCGGCCACATGCTGGCCGGCGCCGA